>NZ_JABWRG010000020.1:0-55475 GCF_014268825.1 Pseudomonas sp. SWRI51
CCATGTGAGAGTAGGTCATCGTCAAGATTCATTTCGCAAAACCCCTATCTGCGCATGCAGGTAGGGGTTTTGTCTTTCTGGCGATTAAAGCGCTGCAACGCTTGTCGCCGCAGGGCCCTTTTCCTATGCAAGGCCGAAGGCCGTGGCTATCATGCCAGCCTTATTCCAAGTCGAGACTGGCATGCTGAAGTTGTTGAACCTCCTCAAGGATGGCCGGTTCCATTCCGGTGAAGCCCTGGGGGCTACGCTCGGGGTGAGTCGCAGCGCCGTCTGGAAGCAGCTGCAGCACCTTGAGAGTGAGCTGAACCTGACCATTCACAAAGTGCGCGGCCGCGGCTATCAATTGGCGGTGCCACTTAACCTGCTCGATGCAGAGGCAATTGCTGGTTTTGAGTTGGGCGTACAATGGCCGACATTCATTCAGCAATCCTTGGATTCGACCAATGCCGAAGGCCTGCGCCTGGCAGCTGCTGGCCAGGCGGCGCCTTTCGTCGTGCTAGCCGAGCGCCAGACTGCTGGCCGTGGCCGGCGTGGTCGACAATGGGTGAGTCCGTTTGCCGAAAACCTCTATTACAGCCTGGTGCTGCGTGTCGAAGGCGGCATGCGTCAGCTCGAGGGGCTCAGCCTGATAGTCGGGCTCGCGGTGATGCGTACACTTCAGGCGTTCGGGCTGTCCGGTGTCGGCCTCAAGTGGCCCAACGATGTGCTGGTCAATGGTAAGAAAATCACCGGGATTTTGCTGGAGCTGGTGGGTGACCCTGCTGATGTTTGTCACGTGGTGCTGGGTATTGGTATCAATGTGAACATGCAGGTGAACGATGACATTGATCAGTTGTGGGCTTCCATGCGCAGCGAGACGGGCCAGCCCATTGATCGCAACCATCTGGTAGCGGTGCTGAATCAGCAACTGCAGCACGAGCTGGCCCGTCATGCTCGTTACGGTTTCGCTGCATTCCAGGAAGAGTGGGAGCAGGCGCACCTCTGGCAGGGCCGACCTGTTTCTCTGGTCGCCGGCTCCACCCGCATAGACGGTGTGGCGCGCGGTGTGGATGGTCAAGGTGCTTTGCGCCTTGAGGTAGATGGTGTTGAAAAGAGCTACAGCGGTGGTGAGCTCAGCCTGAGGTTGCGTGATGATTCTTGAGCTCGATTGTGGAAACAGCTTTATCAAGTGGCGTGTCATTCACGCGGTAGATGCCGTGATTGCCGGTGGCGGTATTGTTGATTCCGATCAAGCGCTGCTTGCCGAAATTGCTGCTGTGCACGGTTTGCGGCTTACCGGTGCGCGAATGGTCAGTGTGCGTAGCGAGGATGAAACCGAAGCCTTGTGTCGGCTGCTAGGTGATGCCTTCGCCATCCAGGTACACGTTGCACAACCGGCAAAGGCGATGGCCGGCGTCATAAATGGCTATGAAGATCATCTTCGCCTCGGCATGGACCGCTGGCTTGCCGCCTTGGGTGCGTACCACCTGGCTAAAGGCGCGTGCCTGGTGATTGATCTGGGCACCGCGGGCAAGGCCGACTTCGTTGCAACTGATGGCGAGCATTTGGGTGGATACATCTGCCCGGGCATGCCGCTGATGCGTAGCCAACTGCGTACCCATACGCGGCGCATACGTTATGACGACGCATCCGCCGAGCGGGCGCTTGGCAGCCTTGCGCCTGGGCGCTCCACTGTGGAGGCGGTCGAGCGTGGCTGCGTGCTGATGCTTCAGGGGTTTGCGCGTATCCAGATCGAGCAGGCGAGGGCGCTATGGGGTGATGACTTCACCGTTTTCCTGACTGGCGGCGATGCGCCTTTGGTGCGCGATGCTGCGCCCCAGGCGAGGATCGTGCCCGACCTGGTATTCGTTGGCTTGGCCATGGCCTGCCCATTGAACTGAGGTGTCTATGCGCTGGTTGTTTCTGCTGCTTCTGGTACTGAACGCTTTCTATTATGTGTGGCATCAGCAGGAGGCGCCGCTCAAGGCCAAAGAGGTTGCGCCGCTGTCTCTTTATAAAGGCAGCCAGCAGGAAATTCGCTTGTTACGTGAAACCGGTGCCGCGGCACCGGCCCGGCGCCGGGATGAATGCCTGGTAGTGGGGGGGCTTGCTGCGCGTGATCAGCTCGAAGCGTTGCGCCAGCGGTTGCTGAGCCTGGATATCGGTGCATTGCCACTGGCGGGCCAGCTGCCCGGCGCGGAGGGTTTCTGGCTAAAGGTGGCCCCTGAAAGCGAGCGTTTGCTGGACCAAGAGGTGCTCGCAAGTCTTTCCAAGGATTTCAAAGACTTAAAACAGAAAATTATTTTCTGCGAGGGTATTGCAACTGGTGAATAGATTGATAGAATGGCGCCCGCTTCACAGGGAACACCACTTAGGTGGTTAACCGGAAGCCGCTGTCAAATTAGCTAACTTCAAGATTTAATTGAAAAAAAGCTTGACAGCAGGACGGCAAGAGTTGAAAATGCCGCCCACGCTTAGGAGGGGTTCCCGAGCGGCCAAAGGGAACGGACTGTAAATCCGTCGTCTTCGACTTCGAAGGTTCGAATCCTTCCCCCTCCACCATTTCAGCGAGAGCCGCAAGCTCCGCGGGTATAGTTTAGTGGTAGAACCTCAGCCTTCCAAGCTGATGATGCGGGTTCGATTCCCGCTACCCGCTCCAAGTTTGCTGTTGTTGCACAATGTGTTTCGCTCTTGTAGCTCAGTTGGTAGAGCACACCCTTGGTAAGGGTGAGGTCAGCGGTTCAAGTCCGCTCAAGAGCTCCATACAAAACAAGGCAGATATGAAAATATCTGCCTTTGTTTTATCAGCAGTTTGACTATTTCTTCTGCAGAGGGCTGTATCGATGGCTAAGGAAAAGTTTGATCGTTCCCTACCGCACGTTAACGTTGGCACTATCGGCCACGTTGACCACGGTAAAACTACTCTGACTGCAGCGCTGACTCGTGTCTGCTCCGAAGTTTTCGGTTCGGCTGTTGTTGACTTCGACAAGATCGACTCGGCTCCAGAAGAAAAAGCACGCGGCATCACCATCAACACCGCGCACGTCGAGTACAACTCGAAGATTCGTCACTACGCTCACGTTGACTGCCCAGGTCACGCTGACTACGTGAAGAACATGATCACCGGTGCTGCCCAGATGGACGGCGCGATCCTGGTTTGCTCGGCCGCTGATGGCCCGATGCCACAAACCCGTGAGCACATCCTGCTGTCCCGTCAGGTTGGCGTTCCGTACATCGTGGTCTTCCTGAACAAGGCTGACCTGGTAGACGACGCTGAGCTGCTGGAACTGGTCGAGATGGAAGTTCGCGACCTGCTGTCCACCTACGACTTCCCAGGCGACGATACCCCGATCATCATCGGTTCGGCTCGTATGGCGCTGGAAGGCAAAGACGACAACGAGATGGGCACCACTGCCGTCAAGAAGCTGGTCGAAACTCTGGACAGCTACATCCCAGAGCCAGAGCGTGCTATCGACAAGCCGTTCCTGATGCCAATCGAAGACGTATTCTCGATCTCGGGTCGTGGTACCGTTGTTACCGGTCGTATCGAGCGTGGTATCGTCCGCGTTCAAGATCCGCTGGAAATCGTTGGTCTGCGTGACACCACCACCACCACCTGCACCGGTGTTGAGATGTTCCGCAAGCTGCTGGACGAAGGTCGTGCTGGCGAGAACTGCGGCGTTCTGCTGCGTGGTACCAAGCGTGACGACGTTGAGCGTGGCCAGGTTCTGGTCAAGCCAGGTTCGGTCAAGCCGCACACCAAGTTCACCGCAGAAGTCTACGTTCTGTCGAAGGAAGAAGGCGGTCGTCACACTCCGTTCTTCAAAGGCTACCGTCCTCAGTTCTACTTCCGTACTACTGACGTAACCGGTAACTGCCAGCTGCCAGAAGGCGTTGAGATGGTAATGCCAGGTGACAACATCCAGATGGAAGTCACCCTGATCAAGACCATCGCAATGGAAGACGGTCTGCGCTTCGCCATCCGTGAAGGCGGTCGTACCGTCGGCGCCGGCGTCGTTGCAAAAATTATCGAATAAGTAGTTGATTTAATTAATCAGGCCGGTATAATGGCCGGCCTGATACAGCGTTACAGGTCAGTAGCTCAATTGGCAGAGCGACGGTCTCCAAAACCGTAGGTTGGGGGTTCGATTCCCTCCTGACCTGCCATTCACCTTGGTGTGATTGGCTTTCTTCTTACAGGATCCTCCTCGATGACCCCCAAAACTGAAGCCCAAGAAACTCGTTTCGATCTGTTCAAGTGGCTGGCTGTAGTGGCTTTGGTGGTTGTTGGCGTCGTGGGTAATCAGTATTACTCCGCTTCTCCGATCCTGTACCGCGTCCTTGCACTTCTCGCCCTGGCTGCTGTCGCTGGCTTCGTTGCTCTGCAGACTGCGAAGGGTAAGTCGTTCTTCACGCTGGCGAAGGAAGCTCGTACCGAGATCCGTAAAGTCGTGTGGCCGACCCGCCAAGAAACCATGCAGACCACGCTGATTGTTGTGGCTGTCGTTTTGGTAATGGCACTGCTGTTGTGGGGTCTTGATTCCCTGCTCGGTTGGGCGGTCTCCTTGATTGTTGGCTAAGGGTGTCCCGTGGCTAAGCGTTGGTACGTAGTGCATGCTTACTCGGGTTACGAGAAGCATGTGATGCGCTCCCTGGTGGAGCGAGTCAAGCTGGCTGGCATGGAAGACGAGTTCGGCGAGATCCTGGTTCCTACCGAGGAAGTCGTCGAAATGCGCAATGGCCAGAAGCGCAAGAGCGAGCGCAAGTTCTTCCCGGGCTATGTGCTGGTTCAGATGGATATGAACGAAGGGACTTGGCACCTTGTCAAGGATACTCCTCGTGTCATGGGTTTCATTGGTGGTACCGCAGACAAGCCTGCGCCGATCACTGATAAAGAAGCTGAGGCTATCCTGCGTCGCGTTGCCGATGGCAGCGACAAGCCGAAGCCGAAGACGTTGTTCGAGCCGGGTGAAGTGGTCCGTGTTATTGACGGTCCCTTTGCAGACTTTAACGGTAACGTCGAAGAAGTTAACTACGAGAAGAGCAGGCTGCAGGTTGCAGTGCTCATTTTCGGTCGCTCTACCCCGGTGGAGCTCGAGTTCAGCCAGGTCGAGAAGGTCTAGCGGAACGAAGCATCCCACACCCCGCAGCCCTATGTGCTGCGGGGTTTTGTCGTCACTGGGATAAAACGCAAGTCATCCGGGGAGCCATCAGGCGTTCGTACCCGATTTTGGAGTAGCTCATGGCTAAGAAGATTCAGGCTTACATCAAGCTGCAAGTAAAGGCCGGCCAGGCCAACCCAAGCCCACCCGTAGGTCCAGCACTGGGCCAACACGGCGTGAACATCATGGAGTTCTGCAAGGCCTTCAACGCCCGTACTCAGGGTCAAGAAGCCGGTCTGCCGACTCCAGTGATCATCACTGTCTACAGTGACCGTAGCTTCACCTTCGAGACCAAGAGCACTCCTGCCTCGGTTCTGCTGAAGAAAGCTGCTGGCCTGACCAGCGGTTCGGCTCGCCCGAACACCGTCAAGGTCGGTACTGTGACCCGTGCCCAGCTCGAAGATATCGCCAAGACCAAACAGGCTGATCTGACTGCTGCTGACCTGGACGCTGCTGTACGCACCATCGCTGGCTCTGCCCGCAGCATGGGTCTGAACGTGGAGGGTGTGTAATGGCTAAGCTGACCAAGCGTCAAAAGGCAATCGCCGAGAAAATCGAAGCAGGCAAGGCCTACAGCTTCGAAGAAGCAGCAGTTCTGCTGGCTTCGCTGCCGGCTGCCAAATTCGTCGAGTCGTTCGACATCGCCGTTAACCTCGGTGTTGACCCGCGTAAATCCGACCAGGTCGTTCGTAGCGCTACTGTGCTGCCACACGGCACTGGCAAGACCGTACGCGTTGCTGTCTTCACCCAGGGTCCAGCTGCTGAGGCCGCTCTGGCTGCCGGCGCTGACCGCGTAGGTATGGACGATCTGGCTGCCGAAATGAAAGCCGGCGACCTGAACTACGACGTTGTTATCGCATCGCCTGATGCAATGCGCGTTGTCGGTCAGCTGGGTCAGGTTCTGGGTCCTCGCGGCCTGATGCCTAACCCGAAGGTTGGTACTGTTTCGCCAGACGTAGCCACTGCCGTGAAAAACGCCAAGGCTGGTCAGGTTCGCTACCGTACCGACAAGAACGGTATCATCCACACCTCCGTTGGCAAAATCGGCTTCGAAGCCGGCAAGCTGAAGGAAAACGTTGAAGCCCTGATCGCTGATCTGAAGCGTATCAAGCCAGCTTCCTCGAAAGGTATCTACGTCAAGCGCGTTACCCTGAGCACCACTATGGGCCCAGGTCTGATCATCGATCAGAGCTCGCTGGACGTGTAACACCTTGTCGGCGGGTATAATGCCCGCCGGCAGCAAAAATTGGGGTCCCTGCCTGGCGGGGGCTATCCAAGACCGTAGGCGGCGCAAGCCTTAAACCATCAGCCTACGCAGATGGTGCTCCCGGTTCCTTACCGAATCAGACACCAAAACGACATCCGGCTTCGGCCAGATGAAACGGTAACAAGCAGGAGTTTTACCCGTGGCAATTAGACTCGAAGACAAGAAGGCCATCGTCGCTGAAGTCAACGAGGCTGCCAAAGTCGCTCTGTCCGCTGTCGTGGCTGATGCCCGTGGTGTGACTGTAGGCGCAATGACCGGACTCCGTAAAGAGGCTCGTGAAGCTGGCGTTTACGTACGTGTCGTACGTAACACCCTGCTCAAGCGTGCTGTTGCTGACACTGAATTCAGTGTCCTCAACGACGTCTTCACTGGCCCGACCCTGATCGCTTTCTCCAACGAACACCCGGGCGCTGCTGCTCGTCTGTTCAAAGAGTTCGCCAAGGGTCAGGACAAGTTCGAGATCAAGGCAGCTGCGTTTGACGGCAATTTCATTGCCGCCAACCAGATCGATGTACTGGCTACCTTGCCGACCCGTGACGAAGCTATCGCACGTCTGATGAGCGTCATTCAAGGCGCTACCAGCAAGCTGGCTCGTACTCTGGCGGCCGTTCGCGACCAGAAAGAAGCTGCTGCTGCCTAAGGCTGCGTAACCTCTTTCAAAATCAATTGTTTAATTTGATGGCTGCGTAGGCTGTCACCCCAATACAGGATTTAAGTCATGTCCCTGACTAACGAGCAAATCATCGAAGCAATCGGCCAGAAAACCGTTCTGGAAGTTGTTGAGCTGATCAAAGCAATGGAAGAAACCTTCGGCGTTACCGCTGCTGTTGCCGCTGCTGGCCCAGCTGCTGCTGCTGCCGTTGTTGAAGAGCAGACCGAGTTCAACGTTGTTCTGCTGGAAGCCGGCGAGAAGAAAGTGAACGTCATTAAAGCCGTTCGCGAGCTGACCGGTCTGGGCCTGAAAGAAGCCAAAGAGAAAGTCGATGGCGCTCCTCAGGTTGTAGCTGAAGGCGTTTCGAAAGAAGCCGCTGAAGACGCTAAGAAGAAGCTGGAAGAAGCAGGCGCCAAAGTCGAGCTGAAGTAATTTCGACTGTGCGACTCCAGCCTGAGCGTCAAGCGTAGGGCTGATGGCTGGTGGCTTATGCCACCGGCCTTTTTCCGTTATTGGTGGCCGATCAGGTCGGCCCCGATAACGTAGCGGCAACCACCAAGACGGTGGCGCAAACCAAGGGGTTTGCACGATTTTCTGGCTGCTCCCGCCGGGAGATGCCAAACAAGCAGGTGACCAAGCTGGGGAATGCTGATGGCTTACTCATACACTGAGAAAAAACGTATCCGCAAGGACTTTAGCAAGTTGCCGGACGTCATGGATGTGCCTTACCTCCTGGCCATCCAGCTGGATTCGTATCGCGAATTCCTGCAGGCGGGAGCGTCCAAGGACCAGTTCCGCGACGTCGGTCTGCATGCGGCCTTCAAATCGGTATTCCCGATCATCAGCTACTCCGGCAATGCTGCCCTGGAGTACGTCGGCTATCGCCTGGGCGATCCGGCGTTCGATGTGAAGGAATGTGTCCTGCGTGGTGTGACCTTTGCGGTCCCACTGCGTGTGAAGGTGCGCCTGATCATCTTCGACAAGGAATCGTCGAACAAAGCGATCAAGGACATCAAAGAGCAAGAAGTCTACATGGGTGAAATCCCCCTGATGACTGAAAACGGTACCTTCGTTATCAACGGTACCGAGCGTGTGATCGTATCCCAGCTGCACCGTTCGCCTGGTGTGTTCTTCGACCACGACCGTGGCAAGACGCACAGCTCCGGCAAGCTGCTGTACTCCGCGCGTATCATCCCTTACCGCGGTTCGTGGCTGGACTTCGAGTTCGACCCGAAAGACTGCGTGTTCGTGCGTATCGACCGTCGCCGCAAACTGCCGGCCTCGGTACTGCTGCGCGCGCTGGGCTACAGCACCGAAGAAGTTCTGAATACCTTCTACACCACCAACGTGTTCCACGTTTCCGGCGAAAAACTGAGCCTGGAACTGGTACCACAGCGTCTGCGTGGTGAAGTTGCCGTCATGGATATCCATGACGAAACCGGCAAAGTCATCGTCGAGCAAGGCCGCCGTATTACCGCGCGCCACATCAACCAGCTTGAAAAATCTGGTGTGAAAGAGCTCGAAGTACCGATGGAGTACGTGCTGGGCCGTACCACCGCCAAGGCCATCGTGCATCCGGCCACCGGTGAGATTCTCGCTGAGTGCAATACCGAGCTGACGACCGATCTGCTGGTCAAGATCGCCAAGGCTCAGGTCGTTCGCATCGAGACCCTGTACACCAACGACATCGACTGCGGTCCGTTCATCTCCGACACGCTGAAGATCGACACCACCAGCAACCAACTGGAAGCGCTGGTCGAGATCTACCGCATGATGCGTCCTGGCGAGCCGCCAACCAAGGATGCTGCCGAGACCCTGTTCAACAACCTGTTCTTCAGCGCCGAGCGTTACGACCTGTCGGCCGTTGGCCGCATGAAGTTCAACCGTCGTATCGGTCGTACCGAGATCGAAGGTTCGGGCGTGCTGAGCAAGGAAGATATCGTCGAGGTCCTCAAGACCCTGGTCGACATCCGTAACGGCAAAGGCATCGTCGACGACATCGACCACCTGGGTAACCGTCGCGTGCGTTGTGTCGGCGAAATGGCCGAGAACCAGTTCCGCGTTGGCCTGGTGCGTGTAGAGCGCGCGGTCAAAGAGCGTCTGTCGATGGCCGAAAGCGAAGGCCTGATGCCTCAGGACCTGATCAACGCCAAGCCGGTTGCGGCGGCGGTGAAAGAGTTCTTCGGTTCCAGCCAGCTCTCGCAGTTCATGGACCAGAACAACCCGCTCTCCGAGATTACCCACAAGCGCCGTGTTTCGGCTCTTGGCCCGGGCGGTCTGACCCGTGAGCGCGCAGGCTTCGAAGTGCGTGACGTACACCCGACCCACTACGGCCGTGTGTGCCCGATCGAAACGCCGGAAGGCCCGAACATCGGTCTGATCAACTCCCTGGCGGCCTACGCCCGCACCAACCAGTACGGCTTCCTCGAAAGCCCGTACCGCGTGGTGAAAGAGGGTGTGGTCAGCGACGACATCGTGTTCCTGTCCGCGATCGAAGAAGCCGATCACGTCATCGCCCAGGCCTCCGCCGCGATGAACGAGAAAAAGCAGCTGATCGACGAGCTGGTAGCGGTCCGTCACCTGAACGAATTCACCGTCAAGGCGCCGGAAGACGTCACCCTGATGGACGTTTCGCCGAAGCAGGTTGTTTCGGTCGCCGCGTCGCTGATTCCGTTCCTCGAACACGACGACGCCAACCGTGCGTTGATGGGTTCGAACATGCAGCGTCAGGCTGTACCGACCCTGCGCGCCGACAAGCCGCTGGTAGGTACCGGCATGGAGCGCAACGTCGCCCGTGACTCCGGTGTCTGCGTGGTTGCGCGTCGTGGTGGTGTGATCGATTCGGTTGACGCCAGCCGTATCGTTGTTCGCGTTGCTGACGATGAAGTTGAAACCGGTGAAGCCGGTGTCGACATCTACAACCTGACCAAGTACACCCGTTCTAACCAGAACACCTGCATCAACCAGCGTCCGCTGGTGAGCAAGGGTGACGTGGTCAAGCGTCATGACATCATGGCTGATGGCCCGTCCACCGACATGGGTGAGCTGGCTCTGGGTCAGAACATGCGCATCGCGTTCATGGCATGGAACGGCTTCAACTTCGAAGACTCCATCTGCCTGTCCGAGCGTGTGGTTCAGGAAGACCGCTTCACCACGATCCACATCCAGGAACTCACCTGTGTGGCGCGTGACACCAAGCTTGGCCCAGAGGAAATCACCGCAGACATCCCGAACGTGGGTGAAGCTGCGCTGAACAAGCTGGACGAAGCCGGTATCGTCTATGTTGGTGCCGAAGTCGGCGCCGGCGACATCCTGGTCGGCAAGGTCACTCCGAAAGGCGAGACCCAACTGACTCCGGAAGAAAAGCTGCTGCGTGCGATCTTCGGTGAGAAGGCCAGCGACGTCAAAGACACCTCCCTGCGCGTACCTACCGGTACCAAGGGTACTGTCATCGACGTACAGGTCTTCACCCGTGACGGCGTCGAGCGCGACAGCCGCGCCCTGGCCATCGAGAAAATGCAGCTGGACGAGATCCGCAAGGACCTCAACGAAGAGTTCCGCATCGTCGAAGGCGCTACCTTCGAGCGTCTGCGTTCGGCTCTGAACGGCCAGGTTGTCGATGGCGGTGCGGGCCTGAAGAAAGGCACCGTGATCTCCGACGACGTCCTGAACGGTCTGGAGCATGGCCAGTGGTTCAAACTGCGCATGGCTGAAGATGCACTGAACGAGCAGCTGGAAAAGGCTCAACAGTACATCGTCGACCGTCGTCGTCTGCTGGACGACAAGTTCGAAGACAAGAAGCGCAAGCTGCAGCAGGGCGATGACCTGGCACCGGGCGTACTGAAGATCGTCAAGGTCTACCTGGCCATCCGCCGTCGCATCCAGCCGGGTGACAAGATGGCTGGTCGTCACGGTAACAAAGGTGTTGTCTCGGTAATCATGCCGGTTGAAGACATGCCGCACGACGCTAACGGTACTCCAGTTGACGTCGTACTGAACCCGCTGGGCGTACCTTCGCGTATGAACGTCGGTCAGATCCTTGAAACCCACCTGGGCCTCGCGGCCAAAGGTCTGGGCGAGAAGATCGATCGCATGATCGAAGAACAACGCAAAGCCGCAGAAATCCGTGGCTTCCTCACCGAGATCTACAACGAGATCGGCGGTCGTCAGGAGAACCTCGATGAGTTCACCGACGCTGAGATCATGGCCCTGGCAAGCAACCTGAAGAAGGGCGTGCCAATGGCAACGCCGGTCTTCGACGGTGCCAAGGAAAGTGAGATCAAGGCCATGCTGAAACTGGCAGACCTGCCAGAAAGCGGCCAGATGCAACTGTTCGACGGCCGCACCGGCAACAAGTTCGAGCGTCCTGTGACCGTTGGTTACATGTACATGCTCAAGCTGAACCACTTGGTGGACGACAAGATGCACGCGCGTTCCACTGGTTCCTACAGCCTGGTTACCCAGCAGCCGCTGGGTGGTAAGGCGCAGTTCGGTGGTCAGCGTTTCGGGGAGATGGAAGTGTGGGCGCTGGAAGCATACGGCGCGGCATACACCCTGCAAGAAATGCTCACAGTGAAGTCGGACGACGTGAACGGCCGTACCAAGATGTACAAGAACATCGTGGATGGCGATCACCGTATGGAGCCGGGCATGCCCGAGTCCTTCAACGTGTTGATCAAAGAGATCCGTTCGCTCGGTATCGATATCGATCTGGAAACCGAATAACACGTGACGCGAATTGGGAGCGGGGCTGAAACAGCCCGCTCCCTGCTCCGCCAGGAGGAAAGGCCTTGAAAGACCTACTGAATTTGCTGAAAAACCAGGGTCAAGTCGAAGAGTTCGACGCCATCCGTATCGGTCTGGCGTCGCCTGAAATGATCCGTTCGTGGTCGTTCGGTGAAGTCAAAAAGCCGGAAACCATCAACTACCGTACGTTCAAACCTGAACGTGATGGCCTGTTCTGCGCCAAGATCTTTGGCCCAGTCAAGGACTACGAGTGCCTGTGCGGCAAGTACAAGCGCCTCAAGCACCGCGGTGTAATCTGCGAGAAGTGCGGCGTCGAAGTTGCCCTGGCCAAGGTTCGTCGTGAGCGCATGGCGCACATCGAACTGGCCTCGCCGGTTGCCCACATCTGGTTCCTGAAGTCGCTGCCGTCCCGTATCGGCTTGCTGATGGACATGACCCTGCGTGACATCGAGCGCGTGCTCTATTTCGAGAGCTACGTGGTGATCGATCCGGGCATGACCACCCTCGAGAAGGGTCAGCTGCTCAACGACGAGCAGTACTTCGAAGCGCTGGAAGAGTTCGGTGACGACTTCGACGCCCGTATGGGTGCCGAGGCTGTTCGCGAGCTGCTGCACGCTATCGACCTGGAGCACGAGATTGGCCGCCTGCGCGAAGAGATTCCGCAGACCAACTCCGAAACCAAGATCAAGAAGCTGTCCAAGCGCCTGAAGCTGATGGAAGCTTTCCAGGGCTCGGGCAACCTGCCTGAGTGGATGGTCCTGACCGTCCTGCCAGTGCTGCCGCCGGATCTGCGTCCGCTGGTTCCGCTGGATGGCGGCCGCTTCGCGACCTCCGACCTGAACGACCTTTACCGTCGGGTGATCAACCGTAACAACCGTCTGAAGCGCCTGCTCGATCTGTCGGCGCCGGACATCATCGTGCGCAACGAAAAGCGCATGCTGCAGGAAGCGGTCGACGCCCTGCTCGACAACGGCCGTCGCGGTCGCGCCATCACTGGCTCGAACAAGCGTCCGCTGAAGTCGCTGGCCGACATGATCAAAGGTAAGCAAGGTCGTTTCCGTCAGAACTTGCTCGGTAAGCGCGTTGACTACTCCGGTCGTTCGGTAATTACCGTAGGCCCGACCCTGCGTCTGCACCAGTGCGGTCTGCCGAAGAAAATGGCCCTTGAGCTGTTCAAGCCGTTCATTTTCGGCAAACTGGAAATGCGTGGTCTGGCGACCACCATCAAGGCTGCCAAGAAGATGGTCGAGCGCGAGCTGCCAGAGGTTTGGGATGTGCTCGCCGAGGTGATCCGCGAACACCCCGTACTGCTCAACCGTGCACCGACCCTTCACCGTCTGGGTATCCAGGCGTTTGAACCGGTTCTGATCGAAGGCAAGGCCATCCAGCTGCACCCGCTGGTCTGTGCCGCGTACAACGCCGACTTCGACGGTGACCAGATGGCCGTTCACGTGCCGCTGACGCTGGAAGCCCAGCTCGAAGCGCGCGCGCTGATGATGTCGACCAACAACATTCTGTCGCCAGCCAACGGTGAGCCAATCATCGTTCCGTCGCAGGACGTTGTACTGGGTCTGTACTACATGACCCGTGAAGCCATCAACGCCAAGGGCGAGGGTCGCGTATTCGCCGACCTGCAGGAAGTCGACCGCGTATTCCGCGCCGGCGAAGCTGCCCTGCACGCGAAAATCAAGGTCCGTATCAACGAGACCGTGAACGACCGTGATGGCAGCTCGACCAAGAACACCCGTATCGTCGACACCACCGTCGGCCGTGCGCTGCTGTTCCAGGTAGTACCGGCAGGCCTGCCGTATGACGTGGTCAACCAGCCTATGAAGAAAAAGGCGATCTCCAAGCTGATCAACCAGTGCTACCGCGTGGTTGGTCTGAAAGAGACCGTCATCTTCGCTGACCAGCTGATGTACACCGGCTTTGCCTATTCGACCATTTCCGGCGTTTCGATCGGTGTGAACGACTTCGTCATCCCGGACGAAAAAGCTCGCATCATCGACAGCGCTACCGATGAAGTGAAGGAAATCGAGAGCCAGTACGCCTCCGGCCTGGTAACCCAGGGCGAGAAGTACAACAAGGTCATCGACTTGTGGTCCAAGGCGAACGACGAAGTGTCCAAGGCGATGATGGCCAACCTCTCGAAAGAGAAGGTCATCGACCGCGAAGGCAACGAAGTCGAGCAAGAGTCCTTCAACTCGATGTACATGATGGCTGACTCCGGTGCTCGTGGTTCCGCTGCTCAGATCCGTCAGCTGGCCGGTATGCGTGGCCTGATGGCCAAGCCGGACGGCTCGATCATCGAGACGCCGATCACCGCGAACTTCCGTGAAGGCCTGAGCGTACTGCAGTACTTCATCTCGACTCACGGTGCTCGTAAGGGTCTGGCGGATACCGCCTTGAAGACTGCGAACTCCGGTTACCTGACCCGTCGTCTGGTAGACGTGGCGCAGGATCTGGTCGTGACCGAGATCGATTGTGGTACCGACCATGGTCTGGTCATGACCCCACACATCGAAGGCGGTGACGTCGTCGAGCCGTTGGGTGAGCGCGTACTGGGCCGTGTAATTGCCCGTGACGTATTCAAGCCAGGCACCGAGGACGTCATCGTTCCGGCCGGCACCTTGGTCGACGAGCAGTGGGTCGAGTTCATCGAGCTGAACAGCATCGACGAAGTCATCGTGCGTTCGCCAATCAGCTGCGAAACCCGCTTCGGTATCTGCGCCAAGTGCTACGGCCGTGATCTGGCTCGTGGTCACCAGGTGAACATCGGTGAAGCTGTCGGCGTAATCGCTGCACAGTCGATCGGTGAGCCGGGTACCCAGCTGACCATGCGTACGTTCCACATCGGTGGTGCTGCAAGCCGTACTTCGGCTGCCGACAGCGTCCAGGTGAAGAACGGCGGTATGGTTCGTCTGCACAACCTGAAGCAGGTCGAGCGTGCCGATGGCAACCTGGTTGCTGTATCGCGTTCCGGCGAGCTGGCCATTGCCGATGAATTCGGTCGTGAGCGTGAGCGCTACAAGCTGCCTTACGGTGCGGTGATTTCGGTCAAGGAAGGTGACAAGGTCGAAGCTGGCGCAATCGTCGCCAAGTGGGACCCGCACACCCACCCGATCGTTACCGAGCTGAAAGGTACCGTGACCTTCGTGGGCATGGAAGAAAACATCACCATCAAGCGCCAGACCGACGAACTGACCGGTCTGACCAACATTGAAGTCCTGGACGTCAAGGATCGCCCTGCCGCTGGCAAGGAAATCCGTCCGGCAATCAAGATGGTCGATGCCAACGGCAAGGACCTGTACCTGCCTGGTACCGACGTACCGGCTCAGTACTTCCTGCCTGCCAACGCCCTCGTCGGTGTGGCTGACGGTGCCCAGATCGGCGTCGGTGACGTAATTGCGCGTATCCCGCAAGAAACGTCGAAGACCCGTGACATCACCGGTGGTCTGCCACGCGTTGCCGACTTGTTCGAAGCGCGTCGTCCGAAAGAAGCGTCGATTCTGGCTGAAGTCAGCGGTACTATCGCATTCGGTAAAGAAACCAAGGGCAAGCGTCGCCTGGTCATTACTCCGACCGACGGCAGCGATCCTTACGAAGAGCTGATTCCGAAGTGGCGCCACCTGAACGTCTT
This sequence comes from Pseudomonas sp. SWRI51, assembly GCF_014268825.1. Lineage (NCBI taxonomy): Bacteria > Pseudomonadati > Pseudomonadota > Gammaproteobacteria > Pseudomonadales > Pseudomonadaceae > Pseudomonas > Pseudomonas sp. SWRI51. The sequence continues at coordinate 15,447 of NZ_JABWRG010000020.1, forward strand.
CGAAGGCGAACAGGTAAACCGCGGCGAAGTTATCTCCGACGGCCCGAGCGATCCGCACGATATCCTGCGTCTGCTGGGTGTCAGCGCGCTGGCGAAATACATCGTCAACGAGATCCAGGACGTTTACCGTCTGCAAGGCGTGAAGATCAACGACAAGCACATCGAGACCATCCTGCGTCAGATGCTGCGTAAGGTCGAGATCAGCGAGTCCGGCGATTCCAGCTTCATCAAGGGCGACCAGATGGAACTGACTCACGTACTCGGCGAGAACGAGCGCCTGGCGGGTGAAGACAAGTTCATCTCGAAGTTCACTCGTGTACTGCTCGGTATCACCAAGGCGTCGCTGTCGACCGAATCGTTCATCTCCGCGGCTTCCTTCCAGCAAACCACCCGCGTACTGACCGAAGCGGCCGTTACCGGCAAGCGCGATTACCTGCGCGGCCTGAAAGAGAACGTGGTCGTGGGTCGTCTGATCCCGGCAGGTACCGGTCTGGCTTACCACAGCGAGCGCAAGCGTCGCCGTGAAGCCGACAAGCCGCTGCGTGTGAGCGCCAGTGAGGTCGAAGCTGCACTGACCGAAGCGCTGAACTCCAGCGGTAACTAAGTAAGGGCAAGGCCCCGGCCAGCCTCGCCCGACCTTCGGTGACAGTAATGTTGCCGATGATCGGGTGAGGATGGTCGGGGCTTCGTCTTGACTGGGTGCAAGATCCTCCGTAGACTTTTGTACCCTTAAATTTGGTGGGACTCCGTCTCGTCAATTTTTGGCTTTCTTGCAAGACAATAGAGTCGCAAGGCAATCAGTGGAGCTAGTAGATGGCAACTATCAACCAGCTGGTACGTCAGCCGCGTAAGCGTTCGGTCGAGAAATCGGACGTTCCTGCGCTGCAGAACTGCCCGCAACGTCGTGGCGTGTGCACCCGCGTGTACACCACCACGCCGAAAAAACCTAACTCGGCACTGCGTAAAGTATGCCGTGTGCGTCTGACCAACGGTTTCGAGGTTTCCTCGTACATCGGCGGTGAAGGCCACAACCTGCAAGAGCACAGCGTCGTCCTGATTCGTGGCGGCCGTGTAAAAGACTTGCCAGGTGTTCGTTACCACACCGTTCGCGGCTCTCTGGATACTTCGGGCGTTAAAGGCCGTAACCAGGGTCGTTCGAAGTACGGTACCAAGCGTCCGAAGTAATCGGCCGTTTGCACATATCCATTTTTTTGAGTCGATAAGAGTAAGGTCGGGCAGGGGTCAAAGACCCACGTCCCGGGCTAACCTGAAGACCGTTTGAGGGCTTATCATGCCAAGACGTCGTGTAGCAGCAAAACGTGAGATTCTTGACGATCCGAAGTACGGGTCCCAGATCCTCGCCAAGTTCATGAACCACGTGATGGAAAGCGGCAAAAAGGCCGTAGCCGAGCGCATCGTTTACGGTGCCCTGGATACCGTCAAAGCACGCAAGAACAGCGACCCCCTGGAAATCTTCGAGAAAGCTCTCGACGCCATCGCTCCGCTGGTCGAAGTCAAGTCCCGCCGTGTCGGCGGTGCCACTTACCAGGTTCCGGTTGAAGTTCGTCCTTCCCGTCGTAATGCTCTGGCAATGCGTTGGCTCGTAGACTACGCCCGCAAGCGTGGCGAGAAGTCCATGGCCCTGCGCCTGGCTGGCGAGCTGCTGGATGCTGCTGAAGGCAAAGGTGCTGCAGTCAAGAAGCGTGAAGACGTGCACCGTATGGCCGAAGCCAACAAAGCGTTCTCGCACTACCGCTTCTAATTCAAGCATCAATCATTTTGCGAGGGCTTTATGGCTCGTACTACAGCAATTAACCGCTACCGTAACATCGGTATCTGTGCGCACGTTGATGCGGGCAAGACTACCACTACCGAGCGGATCCTGTTCTACACAGGCCTGAGCCACAAGATGGGCGAGGTGCACGACGGCGCCGCGACCACCGACTGGATGGTGCAGGAGCAGGAGCGGGGTATTACCATTACCTCCGCTGCCGTTACCACCTTCTGGCAGGGTTCCCGTGGTCAGTACGACAACTACCGCGTAAACGTCATCGATACCCCCGGCCACGTTGACTTCACCATTGAAGTTGAGCGTTCGCTGCGTGTACTCGACGGCGCGGTCGTTGTGTTCTGCGGTACCTCCGGCGTTGAGCCTCAGTCCGAAACCGTATGGCGTCAGGCCAACAAGTACGGCGTTCCACGTGTTGTCTACGTGAACAAGATGGACCGTGCCGGTGCCAACTTCCTGCGCGTTATCGGCCAGATCAAGACTCGCCTGGGTCACACCCCGGTTCCGGTCCAGCTGGCTATCGGTGCAGAAGATGACTTCCAGGGTCAGGTTGACCTGATCAAGATGAAGGCCATCTACTGGAACGACGACGACAAGGGCACCACCTACCGCGAGGAAGAAATTCCTGCGGACATGCTTGAGCTCGCTGAAGAGTGGCGCTCGAACATGGTCGAGGCTGCTGCCGAGTCCAGCGAAGAGCTGATGAACAAGTACCTGGAAGGCGAAGAGCTGACCGTCGAAGAGATCAAAGCCGGTCTGCGTGCGCGCACCCTGGCCAGCGAGATCGTTCCGGCTGTCTGTGGTTCGTCGTTCAAGAACAAGGGTGTTCCCCTGGTTCTCGATGCTGTCATCGACTTCCTGCCTGCGCCAACCGAGATCCCTGCGATCAAGGGTATCCACCCTGATCTGATCGACGTGCCGAAGGATGAAGTCAAGCCTGAGCAGTACGACGAGCGTCCGGCTAACGACGACGCGCCGTTCTCGGCTCTGGCGTTCAAGATTGCCACCGACCCGTTCGTGGGTACCTTGACGTTCGTTCGCGTTTACTCTGGCTTCCTGAGCTCCGGTGACTCCGTCATCAACTCGGTCAAAGGCAAGAAAGAGCGCGTTGGTCGTATGGTGCAGATGCACGCCAACCAGCGTGAAGAAATCAAGGAAGTACGTGCAGGCGACATCGCTGCTCTGATCGGCATGAAGGACGTCACCACCGGTGACACCCTGTGCAACGCCGACAAGCCGATCATCCTTGAGCGTATGGACTTCCCTGAGCCGGTAATTTCGCTCTCCGTAGAGCCGAAAACCAAGGCTGACCAGGAGAAGATGGGTATTGCACTGGGCAAACTGGCCCAGGAAGACCCGTCGTTCCGCGTCAAGACTGACGAAGAAACCGGTCAGACCATCATCTCCGGTATGGGTGAGCTGCACCTGGACATCCTCGTTGACCGCATGAAGCGCGAGTTCAACGTCGAAGCCAACGTCGGCAAGCCGCAGGTTTCGTACCGCGAGAAGATCACCAAGTCCAACGTCGAGATCGAAGGTAAATTCGTTCGTCAGTCGGGTGGTCGTGGTCAGTTCGGTCACTGCTGGATCCGTTTCTCGGAGCCAGATCAGGACGACAAAGGCAACATCACCGAAGGTCTGGTGTTCACCAACGAAGTCGTTGGTGGCGTGATTCCTAAGGAATTCATCGCCCCGATCCAGAAGGGTATCGAAGAGCAGATGAAAAACGGCGTTGTTGCCGGTTATCCTCTGATCGGCCTCAAGGCCACGGTATTCGACGGTTCGTACCACGACGTCGACTCCAACGAAATGGCGTTCAAGATCGCTGCTTCGATGGCAACCAAGCAACTGGCCCAGAAGGGCGGTGGCGTGGTTCTCGAGCCGATCATGAAGGTCGAGGTTGTAACCCCGGAAGACTACCTGGGTGACGTGATGGGTGACCTGAGCCGTCGTCGCGGGATGATCCAGGGTAATGAAGACTCGGTGTCCGGCAAGGTAATCACTGCTGAGGTGCCACTCGGAGAGATGTTCGGTTACGCAACCGACGTTCGTTCCATGTCTCAGGGTCGCGCGAGCTACTCCATGGAATTTTCCAAATACGCCGAAGCTCCGTCGAACATCGTCGAAGCTCTCGTTAAAAAACAAGGCTGATTCAGCCCCTTTAGGCTAGGAGTTCACTGTCGTGGCTAAAGAAAAATTTGATCGTTCCCTCCCGCACGTCAACGTTGGCACCATCGGTCACGTCGACCACGGTAAAACCACTCTGACTGCTGCTCTGACTCGCGTCTGCTCCGAAGTTTTCGGTTCGGCTGTTGTTGACTTCGACAAGATCGACTCGGCTCCAGAAGAAAAAGCACGCGGCATCACCATCAACACCGCGCACGTCGAGTACAACTCGAAGATTCGTCACTACGCTCACGTTGACTGCCCAGGTCACGCTGACTACGTGAAGAACATGATCACCGGTGCTGCCCAGATGGACGGCGCGATCCTGGTTTGCTCGGCCGCTGATGGCCCGATGCCACAAACCCGTGAGCACATCCTGCTGTCCCGTCAGGTTGGCGTTCCGTACATCGTGGTCTTCCTGAACAAGGCTGACCTGGTAGACGACGCTGAGCTGCTGGAACTGGTCGAGATGGAAGTTCGCGACCTGCTGTCCACCTACGACTTCCCAGGCGACGATACCCCGATCATCATCGGTTCGGCTCGTATGGCGCTGGAAGGCAAAGACGACAACGAGATGGGCACCACTGCCGTCAAGAAGCTGGTCGAAACTCTGGACAGCTACATCCCAGAGCCAGAGCGTGCTATCGACAAGCCGTTCCTGATGCCAATCGAAGACGTATTCTCGATCTCGGGTCGTGGTACCGTTGTTACCGGTCGTATCGAGCGTGGTATCGTCCGCGTTCAAGATCCGCTGGAAATCGTTGGTCTGCGTGACACCACCACCACCACCTGCACCGGTGTTGAGATGTTCCGCAAGCTGCTGGACGAAGGTCGTGCTGGCGAGAACTGCGGCGTTCTGCTGCGTGGTACCAAGCGTGACGACGTTGAGCGTGGCCAGGTTCTGGTCAAGCCAGGTTCGGTCAAGCCGCACACCAAGTTCACCGCAGAAGTCTACGTTCTGTCGAAGGAAGAAGGCGGTCGTCACACTCCGTTCTTCAAAGGCTACCGTCCTCAGTTCTACTTCCGTACTACTGACGTAACCGGTAACTGCCAGCTGCCAGAAGGCGTTGAGATGGTAATGCCAGGTGACAACATCCAGATGGAAGTCACCCTGATCAAGACCATCGCAATGGAAGACGGTCTGCGCTTCGCCATCCGTGAAGGCGGTCGTACCGTCGGCGCCGGCGTCGTAGCCAAAATCATCGAGTAATTACTCGACCGATTAAAAAGACCCCCGCTCAGCGGGGGTTTTTTTTATTGGGTTGACACTAAATTGAGGCCTCTATAGAATCACGCCTCCTTTTAGCGGGCGTAGTGCGTCCGTTGGGAACAGCCTGGAGTCTGAAATCCAATGCAAAATCAGCAAATCCGTATCAGGTTGAAGGCTTTCGACCATCGCCTGATCGACCAATCCACCCAGGAAATCGTGGAAACCGCGAAACGTACTGGTGCACAAGTGCGTGGTCCAATTCCACTGCCTACCCGCAAAGAGCGTTTCACCGTTCTGGTCTCCCCGCACGTCAACAAAGACGCGCGTGACCAGTACGAGATCCGCACTCATAAGCGCGTTCTGGACATCGTCCAGCCAACGGATAAAACCGTTGATGCGCTGATGAAGCTTGATCTTGCGGCAGGTGTGGAAGTGCAGATCAGCCTCGGCTAAGACTTCGGTCTTGTCGTGTAACGCTCTGAAATGGGCGGCCATAGCGGGTGAAAGCCCCGTACACTCATGAGGTTTACAACATGACTATTGGTGTAGTCGGTCGTAAATGCGGTATGACCCGTATTTTCACCGAAGAAGGTGTCTCCATTCCGGTCACGGTCGTTGAGATCGAACCGAATCGCGTCACCCAGTTCAAAACCGAAGAAACTGATGGCTACCGTGCAGTGCAAGTCACTGTCGGCGAGCGTCGTGCTTCGCGCGTGACCGCCGCTCAGGCAGGCCACTTTGCCAAGGCCAACGTTGCCGCTGGTCGCGGTGTCTGGGAGTTCCGTCTTGAAGAAGGCGATTTCCAGGCTGGCGATCTGATCAAAGCTGAACTCTTCACTGCAGGCCAGCTGGTAGACGTAACCGGTCAGTCCAAAGGTAAAGGCTTTGCCGGTACCATCAAGCGTTGGAATTTCCGTGGTCAAGATAACACCCACGGTAACTCCGTATCGCACCGCGTTCCTGGCTCTATCGGCCAGTGCCAGACTCCTGGTCGTGTATTCAAGGGCAAGAAAATGTCCGGTCACATGGGCGCTGAGCGCGTGACTGTGCAGTCCCTGGAAGTAGTACGCGTAGACGCTGAACGCAACCTGCTGCTGATCAAGGGTGCCGTTCCAGGCGCTACTGGCGGCGACGTGGTTGTACGTCCAGCTGTCAAGGCTCGCGGGTAAGGGGAAACTGACATGCAACTTAATGTAAATGACGCTCAGGCGATCGAAGTTTCCGAACTGACTTTCGGTGGCGAATTCAACGAGACGCTGGTGCACCAGGCAGTCGTGGCCTACATGGCTGGCGGTCGTCAAGGTACCAAGCAGCAAAAGACTCGTTCTGACGTATCCGGTGGCGGTAAGCGCCCATGGCGTCAGAAGGGTACTGGCCGTGCTCGTGCTGGTACCAGCCGTGGTCCGATCTGGCGTGGCGGTGGTGTAACCTTCGCAGCTCGTCCTCAAGATCACTCGCAGAAGCTCAACAAGAAGATGTATCGCGCAGCTCTGCGCTCCATCCTCGGTGAGCTGGTGCGTAGCGACCGTCTGGTCGTGGTTCAGGACTTCGCTGTTGAAGCGCCGAAAACCAAAGATCTGCTGAACAAGCTGAACGGCATGGGCCTGACCGATGTTCTCATCGTTTCGGACTCTGTTGATCAGAACCTGTACCTGGCTGCTCGCAACCTGCCGCACGTCGATGTTCGTGACGTTCAAGGTTCCGACCCGGTCAGTCTGATCGCATACGAGAAAGTGTTGATCACTGTCTCGGCCGTGAAGAAATTCGAGGAGCTGCTGGGATGAACCAGGAACGCGTATTTAAAGTCCTCCTTGGCCCGCACGTTTCCGAGAAGGCTACCGTTCTGGCTGAGAAGAAAGGCCAGTTCGTATTCAAGGTTGCTACTGATGCAACCAAGCTGGAAATCAAGAAAGCTGTCGAAGGCCTGTTCGGCGTAAAAGTCGAAAACGTGTCGACTGTTAACGTTCTGGGTAAAACCAAGCGTACCGCACGTGGTCTGGGCAAGCGTAATGACTGGAAGAAGGCGATCGTCTCCCTTCAGCCAGGCCAAGATCTCGATTTCAGCAGCAGTGCTGAGTAAGGAAGGGGTGCATCATGGCAATCGTTAAATGCAAACCGACTTCCCCTGGCCGCCGTTTTGTGGTCAAGGTGGTCAACAAGGAGCTGCACAAAGGCGCTCCTCACGCACCGCTGCTCGAGAAAAAATCGAAGTCTGGTGGTCGTAACAACAATGGCCGCATCACCACTCGTCACGTTGGTGGTGGTCATAAGCAGCATTACCGTCTGGTTGACTTCCGTCGCAACGACAAAGATGGCATTCCTGCCACTGTCGAGCGTATCGAATACGACCCGAACCGTACTGCTCACATCGCCCTGCTGTGCTACGCAGACGGTGAGCGTCGCTACATCATCGCCCCTAAAGGCGTGAGTGCTGGCGATCAGCTGATCGCAGGTGCCCTGGCCCCAATCAAGGCTGGTAACTCCCTGCAGCTGCGCAACATCCCAGTAGGTAGCACTATTCACGGCGTCGAACTGAAGCCGGGTAAAGGTGCACAGATCGCTCGTTCCGCTGGTGCTTCGGCTCAGCTGATTGCGCGTGATGGCGTCTACGTGACCCTGCGTCTTCGCTCTGGCGAAATGCGTAAAGTACTGGCTGAGTGCCGTGCGACCCTGGGCGAAGTCTCGAACTCCGAGCACAGCCTGCGCTCGCTGGGTAAAGCTGGTGCCAAACGCTGGCGCGGCGTTCGCCCAACCGTTCGTGGTGTTGCCATGAACCCGGTTGACCACCCGCATGGTGGTGGTGAAGGTCGTACCTCCGGTGGTCGTCATCCGGTATCGCCATGGGGCTTCCCAACCAAGGGTGCTAAAACCCGTGGTAATAAGCGTACCGACAACATGATCGTCCGTCGTCGCAAGTAACTAGAGGGATACGACAGTGCCACGTTCTCTGAAAAAAGGTCCTTTTATCGATCTTCACCTGTTGAAGAAGATCGAAGTGGCGGTGGAGAAGAACGATCGCAAGCCAGTTAAAACCTGGTCGCGCCGTTCGATGATCCTGCCACAAATGGTCGGTCTGACCATCGCGGTACACAACGGTCGCCAACACGTCCCCGTTCTCGTGAACGAAGACATGGTCGGCCACAAACTGGGCGAGTTTGCCGGTACCCGCACCTACCGCGGGCACGTGGCTGACAAGAAAGCCAAGCGTTAAGGGGTTAGGAAATGGAAGTAGCCGCTAAGTTGTCGGGCGCTCGCATCTCCGCCCAGAAAGCCCGCTTGGTCGCCGACCAGATCCGCGGGAAGAAGGTGGGCGAAGCGCTCAACCTGTTGGCCTTCAGCAGCAAAAAAGCCGCTGAAATCATGAAGAAAGTCCTCGAGTCGGCCGTTGCCAACGCCGAACACAACGAAGGCGCAGACGTTGATGACCTGAAGGTCTCCACCGTTTTCGTCAACGAAGGGCGTTCGCTGAAGCGCATCATGCCGCGTGCCAAAGGCCGCGCTGATCGCATCGTCAAGCGGTCTTGCCATATCACTGTCAAGGTTGCGGACAAGTAACGGAGTCGATCAGATGGGTCAGAAAGTACATCCCACTGGCATTCGCCTGGGAATCGTCAAGGAGCACACCTCCGTCTGGTATGCAGACGGCGCTACTTACGCAGATTACCTGTTGAAGGATCTGAAAACACGTGAGTACCTCCAAGACAAACTAAAAAGCGCGTCCGTAAGCCGTATCGATATCCATCGTCCGGCTCAAACTGCACGCATCACCATCCACACTGCTCGTCCCGGTATCGTTATCGGCAAGAAAGGTGAAGATGTTGAGAAACTGCGTCAGGACCTGACCAAGCAGATGGGTGTGCCTGTGCACATCAACATCGAAGAGATCCGCAAGCCGGAGCTCGACGCTATGCTGGTTGCTCAAAGCGTTGCCCAGCAGCTGGAGCGCCGCGTTATGTTCCGTCGTGCCATGAAGCGCGCCGTGCAGAACGCCATGCGTATTGGTGCCAAGGGCATCAAGATCCAGGTGAGCGGTCGTCTCGGCGGTGCCGAGATCGCACGTACCGAGTGGTATCGCGAAGGTCGTGTGCCTCTGCACACCCTGCGTGCCGATATCGACTACAACACCTACGAAGCTCACACCACTTATGGTGTGATCGGTGTGAAGGTTTGGATCTTCAAAGGCGAAGTAATTGGTGGTCGCCAAGAAGAACTGAAACCACAAGCACCAGCGCCTCGTAAAAAAGCTGCTAAGTAAGGGGTACGCCAAATGTTGCAACCAAAGCGTACAAAATTCCGCAAGCAGATGACTGGCCACAACCGTGGTCTGGCACTGCGCGGTAGCAAGGTCAGCTTCGGCGAGTTCGCCTTGAAGGCTGTTGCTCGCGGTCGCCTCACCGCCCGCCAGATCGAGTCGGCACGTCGTGCTCTGACCCGTCACGTTAAGCGTGGCGGCAAGATCTGGATCCGTGTCTTCCCGGACAAGCCAGTTACCAAAAAGCCTCTCGAGGTTCGTATGGGTAAAGGTAAGGGTTCCGTGGAATACTGGGTTGCCCAGATTCAGCCAGGCAAAGTCCTGTATGAAATCGAGGGTGTTTCTGAAGAGCTGGCGCGCGAAGCTTTCGCCCTGGCTGCTGCAAAGCTGCCACTCGCCACCTCCTTTGTTAAGCGGACGGTGATGTGATGAAAGCGAATGACCTTCGTGAAAAATCGGCACAGCAGCTGAACGAGCAATTGCTCGGCTTGCTGCGCGACCAGTTCAATCTGCGTATGCAGAAAGCAACTGGCCAGTTGGGGCAGTCGCACCTGCTCTCGCAAGTTAAGCGTGACATCGCTCGCGTGAAAACTGTGCTCAACCAGCAGGCAGGTAAGTGATCATGGCTGAAGCTGAAAAAACCGTCCGTACGCTGACTGGCCGTGTCGTCAGCGACAAAATGGACAAGACCATCACCGTTCTGATCGAGCGTCGCGTAAAGCACCCGATCTACGGTAAATACGTTAAGCGTTCGACTAAGCTGCACGCGCACGACGAAACCAACCAGTGCAAGATCGGCGACAAAGTTTCGATTACCGAAACTCGTCCGCTGGCCAAGACCAAGTCCTGGGCACTGGTTGAAGTCCTCGAACGCGCTGTTGAAGTCTAAGGGCTAGGGGTCGGAGAAATTTTATGATTCAGACTCAATCCATGCTCGATGTGGCCGATAACAGCGGCGCTCGTCGCGTCATGTGCATTAAAGTGCTCGGCGGTTCGCACCGTCGTTACGCTGGCATCGGTGACATCATCAAAGTTACCGTCAAGGAAGCAATTCCTCGCGGTAAGGTCAAAAAAGGCCAGGTGATGACTGCTGTTGTCGTCCGTACCCGTCACGGTGTACGTCGCGCTGACGGTTCCATCATTCGTTTCGACGGTAACGCTGCTGTTCTGCTGAACACCAAGCAAGAGCCGATCGGCACTCGCATCTTCGGGCCAGTGACCCGTGAACTTCGCAACGAGAAGTTCATGAAGATCGTCTCGCTCGCCCCTGAAGTGCTCTAAGGAGATCCGACATGCAAAAGATTCGTCGTGACGACGAGATCATCGTGATCGCCGGCAAAGACAAAGGTAAGCGCGGTAAGGTGCTGAAGGTTCTCGCTGATGACCGTCTGGTCATTGGTGGTGTGAACCTGGTCAAGCGTCATACCAAGCCTAACCCGATGGCGGGCGTCCAAGGCGGTATCGTCGAGAAAGAAGCGCCTCTGCACGCTTCCAACGTTGCTATCTTCAACAGCGAAACCAACAAGGCTGATCGCGTTGGCTTCAAAGTAGAAGAAGGCAAGAAAATTCGTGTCTTCAAGTCGACCCAAAAAGCGGTTGATGCTTGAACACTGCTAGGTAGAAGACCATGGCACGACTGAAAGAGATTTACCGGAACGAAATCGCTCCCAAGCTTAAGGAAGAACTTAAGCTTTCGAACGTGATGGAAGTCCCGCGCGTTACCAAAATCACCCTGAACATGGGTCTGGGCGAAGCGATCGGCGACAAAAAAGTCATCGAGCACGCTGTAGCTGACCTGGAAAAGATCACTGGCCAAAAGCCAGTTGTGACTTTCGCTCGTAAATCCATCGCGGGCTTCAAAGTCCGTGAGGGCTGGCCGATCGGCGTCAAGGTGACTCTGCGTAGCGACAAGATGTACGAGTTCCTGGACCGCCTGCTGGCGATCTCCCTGCCTCGGGTTCGCGACTTCCGCGGCCTGAATGCCAAGTCCTTCGATGGTCGTGGCAACTACAGCATGGGCGTGAAAGAGCAGATCATCTTCCCGGAAATCGACTACGACAAGATCGATGCTCTGCGCGGTTTGGACATCACCCTGACCACCACTGCTCGTTCGGACGACGAAGGCCGCGCTCTGCTGCGTGCTTTCAAGTTCCCGTTCCGCAACTGATTGGAGTAGGAAAATGGCCAAGAAGAGCATGAAAAACCGCGAGCTGAAGCGTCAGCTCACGGTAGCCAAGTACGCCAAAAAGCGTGCCGAGCTGAAAGCGACCATCGTCAACCTGAACGCTTCTCCTGAAGAGCGTTTTGCTGCCGTAGTCGCTCTGCAGAAGCAGCCACGTGACGCCAGCGCTGCGCGCATGCGTAACCGCTGCCGCATCACCGGTCGTCCGCACGGCGTGTACCGCAAGTTCGGCCTCGGCCGTAACAAGCTGCGCGAAGCTGCGATGCGCGGTGACGTGCCTGGTCTGGTCAAGGCTAGCTGGTAATCCCAGTTGCCGTGACACCGGGGGGAGGGGGAGTAATCTTCCGACCGCCGGTGACCTCGCAAAGAAACAAGCCCCTATATGGGGCTTGTTTCGTTTCTGGCTTGTGTCTAGAATGACCGGCTCACCTGAGCCTGGGGTTTTTACCCTGCCTGCTCGGGTGGTTGTGATAGCCGCAAGGCTAATAATTCTTGTATCAGGAGCATCTAGCCCATGAGTATGCAGGACCCGTTAGCGGACATGCTAACTCGCATCCGTAATGCCCAGATGGCTGAAAAGTCTGTCGTAAGCATGCCTTCTTCTACCCTGAAGGTCGCGGTTGCCAAAGTACTGAAAGACGAAGGTTACATCGCCAGCTACGAAGTTACCGGCGAAGCCAAACCTTCCCTCTCTATCGAACTGAAGTACTTCGAAGGCCGTCCGGTCATCGAGGAACTGAAGCGTACCAGCCGTCCTGGCCTTCGCCAGTACAAGGCCGTCACTGACCTGCCGAAAGTACGTGGCGGTCTGGGCGTGTCTATTGTCTCCACCAACAAAGGTGTGATGACTGACCGCGCTGCGCGCGCTGCCGGTGTCGGCGGCGAAGTTCTGTGCACAGTGTTCTAAGGGGGGATAGGCATGTCTCGCGTCGCTAAGAACCCCGTTAAGCTGCCAGCAGGCGTCGAAGTTAAATTCGCCGGCCAACAGCTTTCGGTGAAGGGTGCCAAGGGCACTCTCGAACTGAACGTTCACTCGTCTGTTGAAGTTACCGAAGAGTCTGGTGAGCTGCGTTTCGTCGCTCGCAACGGTGATCAGCAAGCTCGCGCCATGGCCGGTACCACCCGCGCCCTGGTGAACAACATGGTCCAGGGCGTAAGCCAAGGCTTCGAGCGTAAGCTCCAGCTGGTCGGTGTTGGTTACAAGGCTCAGGCCAAGGGCACCATCCTGAACCTGGCTCTGGGCTTCTCGCACCCAGTGGATTACGAACTTCCAGCCGGTATCACCGCTGAAACCCCAAGCCAGACCGACATCCTGATCAAGGGTATCGATAAGCAGCTCGTGGGTCAGGTGGCCGCTGAAGTCCGCGGTTTCCGTCCGCCAGAGCCTTACAAGGGCAAGGGTGTGCGTTACGCGGATGAAGTAGTCCGTCGTAAAGAAGCCAAGAAGAAGTAGGGCCTAGCAAATGACCGACAAAAAAGTTACTCGACTGCGTCGCGCTCGCAAAGCACGCCTGAAAATGCACGAGCTCGAAGCCGTGCGTCTCTGCGTGTTCCGCTCGTCGCAGCACATTTATGCCCAGGTTATTTCGGCCGACGGCAGCAAGGTTCTGGCAAGCGCCTCGACCTTGGACAAAGACCTGCGTGATGGCGCCACTGGCAACATCGACGCGGCCACTAAGGTTGGCAAGCTGGTAGCTGAGCGCGCGAAAGCCGCCGGTGTATCTCAAGTTGCCTTTGACCGTTCCGGCTTCAAGTACCATGGCCGCGTCAAAGCGCTGGCTGATGCTGCTCGTGAAGGCGGGCTGGAGTTCTAAGTTATGGCAAATAACGATCAAAAGCGCGACGAAGGCTACATCGAGAAGCTGGTTCAAGTTAACCGCGTAGCCAAAACCGTCAAAGGCGGCCGTATCTTCACCTTCACCGCGTTGACCGTGGTGGGTGATGGTAAAGGTCGTGTTGGTTTCGGCCGTGGTAAATCGCGCGAAGTACCAGCTGCTATCCAGAAAGCTATGGAAGCTGCTCGTCGCAACATGATCCAGGTTGACCTGAAAGGCACCACCCTGCAGTACGCCACCAAGGCCGCCCACGGCGCCTCGAAGGTTTACATGCAGCCTGCCTCGGAAGGTACCGGTATCATCGCTGGTGGCGCCATGCGTGCCGTCCTCGAAGTTGCTGGCGTACAGAACGTTCTGGCCAAGTGCTACGGCTCGACTAACCCAGTGAACGTGGTTCATGCCACTTTCAAGGGTCTGAAAGCCATGCAATCCCCTGAGTCCATTGCTGCCAAACGCGGCAAGACTGTCGAGGAGATCTTCTGATCATGGCAACTGTAAAAGTAACGCTGATCAAGAGCGTCTCGGGCCGCATCCCTAACCACAAACTGTGCGTTAAGGGTCTGGGTCTGCGTCGTATCGGTCACACTGTAGAAGTCCAGGATACTCCCGAGAATCGCGGGATGATCAACAAGGCTTACTACATGCTGCGCGTCGAGGGCTAATCGATGAAACTCAATGATCTGAGTCCAGCGCCGGGTTCCCGTCGCGAGAAGCACCGTCCGGGCCGTGGTATCGGTAGCGGTCTGGGTAAGACTGGTGGCCGCGGCCACAAAGGTCAAACCTCGCGCTCCGGTGGCACCATTGCTCCAGGCTTCGAAGGCGGTCAACAGCCGCTGCACCGTCGCCTGCCGAAGTTCGGCTTCGTTTCCCTGAAAGCCATGGATCGCGCAGAAGTGCGTCTGTCCGAGCTGGCCAAGGTGGAAGGCGATCTGATCACCGTTCAGTCCCTCAAGGACGCCAACGTGATCGGCCAGCACGTACAGCGTGTGAAAATCATGCTGTCGGGCGAAGTCACTCGCGCAGTCACCCTCAAGGGTATCGCCGTCACCAAAGGTGCACGTGCGGCTATCGAAGCAGCTGGCGGCAAGTTCGAGGAATAAATGGCTAAGCAAGGTGCTCTCTCTTCGCTCGGTAAGGGCGGGATGTCGGAACTCTGGGCTCGTCTGCGCTTTCTGTTCATGGCGATCATCGTCTATCGGATCGGCGCGCACATCCCTGTACCAGGCATTAACCCGGACCGTCTTGCGGATCTGTTCCGGCAGAATGAGGGGACCATTCTTAGCTTGTTCAACATGTTTTCCGGTGGCGCGCTGGAGCGTATGAGCATCTTTGCACTGGGGATCATGCCGTACATTTCGGCATCGATCATCATGCAGCTCATGACCGCTGTCAGCCCGCAGCTGGAGCAGTTGAAGAAGGAAGGTGAAGCTGGCCGTCGCAAGATCAGCCAGTACACCCGCTACGGCACCGTTATCCTGGCGCTGGTTCAAGCCATTGGCATGTCCATTGGCCTGGCCAACCAGGGCGTGGCGTTTTCTGTAGACCTGGGCTTCCATGTCGTCGCCGTCTCCACCTTTGTGGCAGGCGCGATGTTCATGATGTGGCTCGGCGAGCAGATCACCGAGCGCGGTGTGGGCAACGGTATCTCGATGTTGATCTTCGCGGGTATCGTTGCCGGTCTTCCGAGAGCAATCGGGCAGTCTTTCGAGTCTGCACGCACAGGCGATATCAACATTTTCGCCTTGGTCGCTATCGGTTTGCTGGCAGTAGCGATTATCGGTTTCGTGGTGTTCATTGAGCGTGGTCAGCGTCGTATCGCCGTTCACTACGCCAAGCGTCAGCAGGGCCGTAAGGTCTTCGCTGCGCAGACCAGCCACTTGCCGCTGAAAGTGAATATGGCGGGTGTAATCCCGGCCATCTTCGCGAGCAGCATCTTGCTGTTCCCGGCTTCGCTGGGTGCCTGGTTTGGTCAGTCCGAAGGTATGGGCTGGCTGCAGGACATCTCGCAGTCGATCGCTCCTGGTCAGCCGTTGAACATTCTGCTGTTTAGTGCAGGGATCATTTTCTTCTGCTTCTTCTACACAGCGTTGATGTTCAACCCGAAAGACGTAGCGGAAAACCTGAAGAAGTCCGGTGCCTTTATTCCGGGTATCCGTCCTGGTGAGCAGTCGGCACGCTACATTGATGGCGTTCTGACCCGTTTGACCATGTTCGGTGCTCTTTACATGATGGCC
This sequence comes from Pseudomonas sp. SWRI51, assembly GCF_014268825.1. NCBI lineage: Bacteria > Pseudomonadati > Pseudomonadota > Gammaproteobacteria > Pseudomonadales > Pseudomonadaceae > Pseudomonas > Pseudomonas sp. SWRI51. Next base: position 31,115 of record NZ_JABWRG010000020.1, read on the forward strand.
GTGTGCTTGCTGCCCCAGTTCCTGGTGGTGGCTGCAAACGTGCCGTTCTACCTTGGCGGGACCTCGTTGCTGATTGTGGTAGTGGTTGTGATGGACTTCATGTCCCAAGTACAATCGCACCTCGTTTCGCACCAGTACGAATCCCTGATGAAGAAAGCCAACCTGAAAGGCTACGGCGGCAGCGGTTTGCTGCGCTGATTTAGCCCCTTAAGGTTCGAGGAGTCGGTATGAAAGTTCGTGCATCGGTGAAAAAGCTGTGCCGCAACTGCAAGATCATTCGTCGCGAAGGTGTCGTGCGCGTGATCTGCAGCGCGGAACCGCGTCACAAGCAGCGCCAAGGCTGAGTGTGATCTGCGTTTCAAACCCAGCAGCTAGTGCGCTGCTGGGTTGATTATTCGTTTCTACAGCGATATTATCTCGCGCCCTATTTCTTGGCTTCCGGGGCGTAGGTAGCTGTCAATTGGAGTCCCACTGAATGGCCCGTATTGCAGGCGTCAACATTCCAGATAACAAGCACACTGTTATCTCGCTGACCTACATCTATGGTGTCGGTCGCACTACTGCGCAGAAAATCTGTGCAGACACTGGGGTTAACCCAGCCGCAAAGATCAAGGATCTGAGCGACGAGCAAATCGAAACCCTGCGTGGCGAAGTTGCGAAGTTCACCACTGAAGGTGACCTGCGTCGTGACATCAACATGAAGATCAAGCGCTTGATGGACCTGGGTTGCTACCGCGGCCTGCGTCATCGTAAAGGTCTGCCGGTTCGCGGTCAGCGCACCAAGACCAACGCACGCACCCGTAAGGGCCCGCGTAAGCCGATCCGCAAGTAACCGCCCAGGAATATAGACATGGCAAAACCTGCTGCTCGTCCTCGTAAGAAAGTCAAAAAGACAGTGGTTGATGGCATCGCCCACATCCACGCTTCTTTTAACAACACCATCGTGACCATCACCGATCGTCAGGGCAACGCGTTGTCCTGGGCTACCTCCGGTGGTTCGGGTTTCCGTGGTTCGCGCAAATCCACCCCGTTCGCAGCTCAGATCGCTGCAGAGCGTGCTGGTCAAGCTGCGCTGGAATACGGTCTGAAAAACCTCGACGTAAACGTCAAGGGTCCAGGTCCAGGTCGTGAGTCCGCCGTTCGTGCTTTGAACAGCTGCGGCTACAAGATCGCCAGCATCACCGACGTGACGCCAATCCCGCATAACGGGTGCCGTCCGCCGAAGAAGCGTCGCGTGTAATCAGGAGACAGATAAATGGCACGTTACATTGGTCCAAAATGCAAACTGTCTCGCCGTGAAGGCACTGACCTGTTCCTGAAGAGCGGCGTTCGCGCTCTGGAATCGAAGTGCAACATCGAAGCAGCCCCAGGTATCCACGGCCAGCGCCGTGGCCGTCAGTCCGACTACGGTACCCAGCTGCGCGAGAAACAGAAAGTTCGTCGTATCTACGGTGTACTGGAGCGTCAATTCCGCGGTTACTACCAAGCGGCAGCCTCGAAGAAAGGCGCCACTGGTGAGAACCTGCTGCAGATGCTTGAGTGCCGTCTGGATAACGTCGTTTATCGTATGGGCTTCGGTTCGACTCGTTCCGAATCCCGTCAGCTGGTTTCGCACAAGGCGATCAGCGTAAACGGCAAGACTGTAAACATTCCATCCTACCAAGTTCGTCCGGGTGACGTGGTCTCGGTTCGCGAGAAGTCGCTGAACCAGCTTCGCATTGTTCAAGCCCTTGAACTGTGCGCTCAGCGTGGCCGCGTTGAGTGGGTAGACGTGGATGCTGCTAAAAAGTCGGGCGTTTTCAAGAACGTTCCTGCTCGCAGCGACCTGTCCGCCGACATCAACGAAAACCTGATTGTCGAGCTCTACTCCAAGTAAGGGCTAGAAAATAGGTGCATCCATGCAGATTTCGGTAAATGAGTTTCTGACACCCCGTCACATCGACGTGCAGGTTGTCAGTCCAACCCGCGCCAAGATCACGCTCGAGCCTCTCGAGCGTGGCTTCGGCCATACCCTGGGCAACGCGCTGCGCCGCATCCTGTTGTCCTCCATGCCTGGCTGTGCAGTAGTCGAGGCCGAGATCGATGGCGTACTCCATGAGTACTCCGCGATCGAAGGTGTACAGGAAGACGTCATTGAAATCCTGTTGAACCTGAAAGGCCTGGCTATCAAACTGCACGGTCGTGACGAAGTTACGCTGACCTTGTCGAAAAAGGGTTCGGGGGTGGTTACCGCTGCCGATATTCAGCTGGATCACGATGTCGAGATCGTCAACCCCGATCACGTAATCGCGAACCTGGCGTCCAACGGCGCCCTGAACATGAAGCTCACTGTAGCTCGTGGTCGCGGTTACGAGCCGGCCGACTCTCGTCAGACTGACGAAGATGAAAGCCGCAGCATTGGCCGTCTCCAGCTGGACGCTTCGTTCAGCCCGGTGCGTCGTATCGCCTACGTGGTCGAAAACGCCCGTGTTGAACAGCGTACTAACCTGGACAAGCTGGTCATCGATCTGGAAACCAACGGTACCCTGGATCCTGAAGAGGCTATCCGTCGTGCCGCGACCATCCTGCAACAGCAGCTGGCCGCGTTCGTCGACCTCAAAGGTGACAGCGAGCCGGTTGTGGTCGAGCAGGAAGACGAGATCGATCCGATCCTGCTGCGCCCGGTTGACGACCTGGAACTGACTGTACGTTCGGCCAACTGCCTCAAGGCGGAGAACATCTACTACATCGGCGACCTGATTCAGCGTACCGAAGTAGAGTTGTTGAAGACTCCTAACCTGGGCAAGAAGTCCCTGACTGAAATCAAGGACGTCCTGGCCTCCCGTGGTCTGTCTCTCGGCATGCGCCTCGACAACTGGCCGCCTGCAAGCCTTAAGAAAGACGACAAGGCGACTGCCTGATCGTCGTAATCACCGAACGTAGTGTTTGGTAAGGAATGAATCATGCGTCATCGTAAAAGTGGACGTCACCTGAGCCGTACCAGCTCTCACCGCAAAGCTATGTTCCAGAACATGGCTGTGTCGTTGATCGAGCACGAGCTGATCAAAACCACCCTGCCGAAAGCCAAGGAACTGCGCCGCGTTGCCGAGCCGCTGATCACCCTGGCCAAGGAAGACAGCGTTGCCAATCGCCGTCTGGCCTTCGACCGTACCCGTTCGAAGTCTGCTGTTGGCAAACTGTTCAACGATCTGGGCAAGCGCTACGCCACTCGTCAGGGCGGCTACCTGCGCATCCTGAAGTGCGGTTTCCGCGCTGGCGACAACGCGCCTATGGCGTACGTCGAGCTGGTTGATCGTCCAGTTGGTGGTGCTGTAGAAGCCGCCGAGTAAGACGTCAGTCTGCTTACAAGAAACCGGGCCTAGTGCCCGGTTTTTTGTGTCTGCAAACATTGCAAATATCTATCGTAACTACCTAATCAATTAATTGGCTCTGGTTGTACACCTCGCGGATACTTCACTGCATGCCGATTAGCCGGCGACTGAAGATCGATAAGGAGAGCCCATGAGCAAGATTCTCACCACCGCCAGCGGTGCACCCGTAGCCGACAACCAGAATTCCCGTTCCGCAGGTCCCCGTGGCCCGCTGTTGCTCGATGACTTCCACCTGATCGAGAAGCTCGCCCACTTCAACCGCGAGAACATTCCTGAGCGCCGGGTACACGCCAAGGGCTCGGGCGCCTACGGCACCTTTACCGTAACCCGGGACATCACGGGCTACAGCAGCGCTGCCTTGTTTGCCGCCGTCGGCAAGCAGACCGAAACCTTCCTGCGTTTCTCCACTGTAGGGGGTGAGCGTGGTTCGGCCGATACCGAGCGAGACCCGCGCGGCTTCGCCTTGAAGTTCTACACCGAGGAAGGCAACTGGGACATCGTGGGTAACAACACCCCGGTGTTCTTCATCCGCGACCCGCTGAAGTTCCCTGACTTTATCCACACGCAAAAGCGCCACCCGCAGACCAACCTCAAGAACGCCCAGATGATGTGGGACTTCTGGTCGCATTCGCCCGAGGCGTTGCACCAGGTCACCATCCTGTTCTCCGATCGGGGTATTCCGGACGGATACCGCCACATGCACGGGTTCGGCAGCCACACCTATAGCCTGATCAACGCCCGTGGCGAGCGCACTTGGGTCAAGTGGCACTTCAAGACCCAACAAGGCATCAAGAACCTGACGCCTGCTGAAGCTGCGCGCCTGGCCGGCAGCGAGCCTGACTATGCCCAACGCGACCTGTTCGAGGCCATTGAGCGGGGCGACTACCCCCGCTGGACGGTGTGCATTCAGGTGATGAGTGAGGCCGAAGCGGCTGACCGTCAGGAAAACCCGTTCGATGTGACCAAGACCTGGTCGCAGAAGGACTACCCGCTGATCGAAGTGGGCGTGCTGGAGCTCAACCGCAACCCGCTCAACTACTTCGCAGAAGTCGAGCAGGCCACCTTCGGGCCGAGCAACATGGTCCCAGGCGTTGGGCTGTCGCCGGACCGCATGCTGCAGGGCCGGGTATTCGCCTACGCCGATGCCCACCGCTACCGCGTCGGCACCAACCACCAGCAGTTGCCGGTGAACGCCCCGCGCAGCCCCGTGCACAGCTACCAGCGTGATGGCTCCATGGCCACTGGCAGCTACGGCAGCGCGCCGAACTACGAGCCGAATAGCTATACCGATGCGCCCAAGCAGTCCCCGCGCCATGCCGAACCTGCGCTTGCCCTCAGCGGCGCCGCAGATCGCCACGACCACCGCGATGACAACGACTACTACAGCCACGCCGGTGCGCTGTTCCGCCTGATGAGCGATGAGCAAAAAGCGCTGTTGATCAACAACATCGCCGGGACCATGGCCGGTGTCAGCGAAGACGTGGTGCAGCGCCAGTTGCAGTACTTCTTCAAGGCAGATCCGGCTTACGGTGAAGGCATTGCCAAGGCCTTGGGCGTGAATCTCGCTTAAGTCGAAGTGATAACAAGAACCGCCCTCGTTTGGGCGGTTTTTCAATGAATATCACTACTGTTTAGCCGATCTTTTACCTGTAATTGCGCATTTTCCCGTGACCGCGAGCAAAAGCTGGTTCACACTATGCGGCATTGAAGCATTCACAGGGAGAATCAGGGCGATGCAAGGTCACCCGGACGTAATCAATTACCTCGTCACGTTGCTGAAGGGCGAACTGGCAGCACGCGATCAGTATTTCATTCACTCGCGGATGTACGAAGACTGGGGCCTGACCAAGCTCTACGAGCGTATCAACCACGAAATGGAGGAAGAGACGCAGCACGCCGATGCTCTGATGCGCCGTATCCTGATGCTCGAAGGCACTCCAGACATGCGCGCCGACGATCTCGAAGTGGGCAGTACCGTCCCTGAGATGATCGCTGCCGATCTGAAGCTTGAGTACAAAGTCCGCGCCGCGCTGTGCAAGGGCATCGAACTGTGCGAGCTGCACAAGGATTACATCAGCCGCGACATTCTGCGCGCGCAGTTGGCCGACACCGAAGAAGACCACACCTACTGGCTGGAGAAGCAGCAAGGTCTGATCAAGATCATCGGGCTGGAAAACTACCTGCAATCGCAGATGTAAGTTATCCACAGCCACTAAAAAGCCCCTGCCACGTAAGTGACAGGGGCTTTTTCATGGGCGCTCGGATCAGGCCCGGTCACGCTCCAGCAGTGGTTTGAGGTAGTGCCCGGTATACGACTGTTTCTTCTCGGCCAGTTCCTCAGGCGTACCGCAGGCAATGATCTGCCCACCTTTGGAGCCACCCTCCGGCCCAAGGTCCACCAACCAGTCGGCGGTCTTGATCACGTCCAGGTTGTGCTCGATCACGACCACGGTGTTGCCGTGGTCGCGCAGACGATGCAGGACGTCCAGCAGTTGCTGGATGTCGGCAAAGTGCAGGCCTGTGGTCGGCTCGTCGAGGATGTACAGAGTTTTGCCGGTATCACGCTTGGACAGCTCGCGTGACAGCTTCACCCGCTGCGCCTCGCCGCCAGACAGCGTGGTCGCCGACTGCCCCAGCTTGATGTAGGAAAGCCCCACGTCCATCAGCGTCTGCAGCTTGCGCGCCAGCGCCGGGACCGCGTCGAAGAACTCGCGGGCATCCTCGATGGTCATTTCCAGCACCTCGTGGATGTTCTTGCCCTTGTACTTGATCTCCAGGGTTTCGCGGTTGTAGCGCTTGCTCTTGCACACATCGCACGGCACGTAGATGTCCGGCAGGAAGTGCATCTCGACCTTGATCAGGCCATCGCCCTGGCACGCCTCGCAGCGCCCACCCTTGACGTTGAACGAGAAGCGGCCTGGCCCGTAGCCACGGGAACGCGACTCCGGCACGCCGGAAAACAGCTCGCGAATCGGTGTGAAAATACCGGTGTAGGTGGCCGGGTTCGAACGCGGTGTGCGGCCGATCGGGCTCTGGTCGATGTCGACCACCTTGTCCAGGTGTTGCATGCCATCGATGCTGCTGTGCGGCGCCGCTTCCAAGGTGCTTGCGCCGTTGAGCGCGGTAGCCGCCAGCGGGAACAAGGTGTTGTTGATCAGTGTCGATTTGCCCGAACCGGAAACCCCGGTCACGCAGGTCAGCAGGCCGATCGGCAGCTCCAGGTCGACGTTTTGCAGGTTGTTGCCGCGCGCGCCCTTGAGCTTGAGCGACAGCTTTTTGTTGCGCGGGGTGCGTTTGGCCGGGACGGCGATTTTCTTGCGTCCGGACAGATACTTGCCGGTCAGCGAGTCAGGGTGTGCCATGACCTCGGCCGGGGTGCCCTCGGCGACGATCTGGCCGCCGTGCACACCCGCGCCCGGGCCGATATCCACCACGTAGTCCGCCAGGCGAATGGCGTCTTCGTCGTGTTCCACCACGATCACCGTGTTGCCCAGGTCGCGCAGGTGGTTGAGGGTGCCCAGCAGGCGATCGTTGTCACGCTGGTGCAGCCCGATGGACGGCTCATCGAGGATGTACATCACCCCCACCAGGCCTGCACCGATCTGGCTGGCAAGGCGGATACGCTGCGCCTCGCCGCCAGACAATGTGTCGGCGCTGCGATCCAGGGTGAGGTAGTCCAGGCCGACGTTGACCAGAAACTGCAGGCGCTCGCAGATCTCCTTGAGAATCTTCGCGGCGATCTCACCGCGCCGGCCGGTCAGGGTCAGCGTCGCAAAATACGCGCTGGCATCGCCAATTGGCAGGTTGGTCACCGCCGGCAGGGTTTTCTCGCCCACCCACACATGGCGCGCCTCACGGCGCAGGCGGGTGCCACGGCAATCGGGGCAGGGCTGGGTGCCGAGCAACTTGGCCAGCTCTTCACGCACGGTGGCCGACTCGGTCTCGCGGTAACGACGCTCAAGGTTCGGCACGATGCCTTCGAACGGGTGCGAGCGCTTGACGATGTCGCCACGGTCGTTGAGGTACTTGAAGTCGACACTGTGCTTGCCGCTGCCGTGCAGGATCACCTTCTGGTGGTCCGCCGACAGCTCGGCGAACGGCTCCTCAAGGCTGAAGCCATAGTGCGCGGCCAATGAGCCGAGCATCTGGAAATAATAGACGTTGCGCCGGTCCCAGCCACGGATGGCGCCTTCGGCCAAGGTCAGTTCGCCATTGACCAGGCGCTTGGTGTCGAAGAATTGCTTGACCCCCAGGCCGTCGCAGGTGGGGCAGGCGCCAGCGGGGTTGTTGAAGGAGAACAGCTTGGGCTCGAGTTCGCTGATGGCATGGCCGCAGATCGGGCAGGCGAAGCGCGCCGAGAAAATCGTCTCTTCGCCGTCTTCATCGTCCATTGGCGCGACCAGCGCAATGCCATCGGCCAGCTTCAGGGCGGTCTCGAACGACTCGGCCAGGCGTTGCTGCAGGTCGGCGCGCACCTTGAAGCGGTCCACCACCACATCGATGCTGTGCTTCTTCTGCTTGTCGAGCTTGGGCAACTCGTCCAGTTCGTAGAGCTTGCCGTTCACCCGTGCGCGCACGAAGCCCTGGGCACGCAGTTCGTCGAACACCGCCAGGTGCTCACCCTTGCGTTCACGGATGACCGGGGCCAGCAGCATGAGCTTGCTGCCTTCGGGTTTTTCCAGCACCAGGTCGACCATCTGGCTGACGGTCTGCGCTTCCAGCGGAATATCGTGGTCCGGGCAGCGCGGCGTGCCAACGCGTGCATAGAGCAGGCGCAGGTAGTCGTAGATCTCGGTGATGGTGCCTACGGTCGAACGCGGGTTGTGCGAAGTCGATTTCTGTTCGATGGAAATCGCCGGCGACAGGCCTTCGATAGTGTCTACGTCGGGTTTTTCCATCATCGACAGGAACTGCCGGGCATAGGCCGACAGCGACTCGACGTAGCGGCGCTGGCCTTCGGCATACAGCGTGTCGAACGCCAGCGATGACTTGCCGGAACCGGACAGGCCGGTGATCACGATCAGCTTGTCCCGGGGCAGGGTCAGGTCGATGTTCTTAAGGTTGTGGGTACGCGCCCCACGAATCAGGATCTTGTCCACTGCGGCCTCGCTTGGCGGGCATAAACGAAGAAGTATACGGCGCGTGGCCAGTACGCGGCAAAGCGTCGCGCAGATGCCGTTATGGGCTCGGACTGATAGAATCGCCGCCGGTTCACACGAGGTTCATCCATGCACGACCCCCACAACGATCGCATGAGCAGCAGCGAAACCCGCGCCGCTGGTGGCCTGGCCCTGGTCTTTGCCTTTCGTATGCTGGGCATGTTCATGGTGCTGCCGGTGCTCGCCACCTACGGCATGGACCTGGCCGGCGCCACGCCTGCGCTGATCGGCCTGGCCATTGGTGCCTACGGCCTCACCCAGGCGGTGCTGCAAATCCCGTTCGGCATGATTTCCGACCGCATCGGCCGGCGCCCGGTAATCTACCTGGGCCTGGTGATCTTTGCCCTGGGCAGCGTGCTGGCGGCCCAGGCCGATTCAATCTGGGGCGTGATTGCCGGGCGCATCCTGCAAGGCGCCGGGGCGATTTCGGCCGCGGTCATGGCACTGCTCTCGGACCTCACCCGCGAACAGCACCGCACCAAGGCCATGGCCATGATCGGCATGAGCATCGGCCTGTCGTTCGCAGTGGCAATGGTCGTCGGCCCTCTGTTGACCAGTGCCTTTGGCTTGTCAGGATTGTTCCTCGCAACGGCAGGGCTTGCCGTGGTCGGCATCGCCTTGATTGCCTTCGTGGTGCCCAGCGCCCATAGCCAGTTGCAGCACCGCGAGTCGGGCGTTGCCCGCCAGGCGCTCGGCCCAACCCTGCGCCACCCGGACCTTCTGCGCCTGGACGTGAGTATTTTTGTGCTTCACGCCATTCTCATGGCCAGCTTCATTGCACTGCCCCTGGCGTTCGTCGAGCGCGGCGGGCTGCCCAAAGAGCAGCACTGGTGGGTGTACCTGACCGCGCTGCTGATTTCATTTTTTGCAATGATCCCCTTCATCATCTATGGCGAAAAGAAGCGCAAGATGAAACGCGTCCTGCTTGGCGCGGTCAGTGTGCTGCTGCTGGTGGAGGTGTTTTTCTGGCAGTGGGCTGACAACTTGCACGGACTGGTCATCGGCACCGTGGTATTCTTCACGGCCTTCAATCTGCTGGAGGCATCCTTGCCTTCACTGGTCAGCAAGGTGTCGCCGGCCGGTGGCAAAGGGACTGCGATGGGTGTTTACTCAACGAGCCAGTTCCTCGGCGCCGCGCTGGGAGGAATCATCGGTGGCTGGTTGTTCCAGCACGGTGGCCTGAGCATGGTTTTTCTGGGTTGCGCGGGCCTGTGTGCCCTGTGGCTGATCACTGCATTGAGCATGAACGAGCCGCCCTATGTCACCAGCCTGCGCATGCCGCTAACGCCCGAGGCGCTGCGGGAAGCCGGGCTGACCGAGCGCCTGATGGCCGTGCCGGGTGTAACCGACGCCGTGGTGGTGGCAGAAGAAGCCGCCATCTATATCAAACTGGATACGAAAATTTTGGACCGTGCGACCCTCGAGCGTCTGGTAAACCCAGCCTCAGCGGCGTGCGAAGCCTAGGAGAACGTTATGGCCCGTGGGGTTAACAAAGTCATTCTGGTCGGTACCTGTGGTCAGGATCCCGAAGTCCGCTACCTGCCCAACGGTAACGCCGTGACCAACCTGAGCCTGGCCACCAGCGAGCAGTGGACCGACAAGCAGTCTGGCCAGAAGGTCGAGCGCACCGAGTGGCACCGTGTTTCGCTGTTCGGCAAGGTTGCCGAAATTGCTGGCGAGTACCTGCGCAAAGGTTCGCAGTGCTACATCGAAGGCAAGCTGCAAACCCGCGAGTGGGAAAAAGACGGCATCAAGCGCTACACCACCGAGATCATCGTCGACATCAACGGCACCATGCAGCTGCTTGGCGGCCGTCCGCAGGGCCAGCAAGGCGGCGGCGACCAGTACAACCAGGGTGGTGGCAACAACTACAACCAGGGTGGCCAGCAGCAACAGCAGCAGTACAACCAGGCTCCGCCACGCCAGCAGGCCCAGCGCCCGCAACAGGCCCAGCAGCGCCCAGCGCCGCAACAGCCTGCGCCGCAGCCGGCTGCTGACTTCGACAGTTTCGATGACGATATTCCGTTCTGAGCGAAAGCGCTCGGCGTAACGCCAAGCCAAAAAACCCAAGGCCTGTGCCTTGGGTTTTTTTATGCCTGCCTGTTTCGCGCTTCGAGCGCAGCTGAGACAGCGCTACATTTGCCACATTTGACCCATAAATTAATAACGCGGTCTTTCCTGTAAGCAGCACGAAGTTTCTGAGTATTTATCGATCACATAGCTTTCTCTCGCTGCAGTTAGTTACCATCCGTTTTTTTCAAGGAGCGGGCGATGCAAGGCAGCACTGAAGGTATCAGCACTAACGAAATCCAACTGACGTCCATGGCCGAAGATTACCAAATGCTTGGTTTCTCGGCGCTTTATGCCGAGCACCTGCAGACCAGTATCGAAGGGGCCATCTACTTCCGCATACTTTCGTTCGTAGGGCTTGCGATCACGGTCGTGGGCATATTGACCATCATGTTCGGCCCGTCGACGATCACCTACAGCATTCTTACCGGCCCCACCTTCACCCAGTTCGTGCAAATGTACCCAGGCCCGATTGCTACGGTAGGTGGCTTCGTCTATGTGATTGGCAACGCGTTGTATGCGAAAAGGTCGCTGCCCCCTGAGGTACTTGTGCGGTCGCTGTTCAGGTTTGTCGGGCTTGACGGTGAAGATGTGACAGAAAGTGTGAACATTCACTATCTGGGTGGTGATGACTTCAATTTTTCACTTACCCCCGTTGCCCCGCCTGCGCCTGGCTCGCACTGATTTCGCTGCTTCAAACCAGGCGGGCCGTTCGCAAGCAGCCCGTCGCACCTGGGTTTTGACCCACGTCATCGCATTCGTCTGATTCTTGGCTACTCTTAACGGTTGGCGGTCTGCGTATCGCCAACCGTGAAGTCACAGAGGCGCCGGCAAGGTCCCGTGCGTCCAAACCTGATCAGGAGTGCACGATGGATCTCAACCGTCGGCAATTCTTCAAGGTCGCCGCCGTCGGCCTTGGAGGCTCAAGCCTTGCGGCGCTGGGTATGGCCCCCGCGCCGGCGTTCGCCGAGCAGGTGCGCCACTTCAAGCTGGCGCACACCAAGGAAACCCGTAACACCTGCCCTTATTGTTCGGTCGGCTGCGGCCTGATCATGTACAGCCAGGGTGATGCGGGCAAGAACGTCAAACAGAACATCATCCATATCGAAGGCGACGCCGACCACCCGGTCAACCGCGGCACCTTGTGCCCGAAAGGCGCAGGCCTTCTGGACTTTATCCACAGCCCCAACCGCCTGCAGTACCCGCAAGTACGCAAGGCCGGCAGCAACGAGTGGACCCGGGTCAGTTGGGATGAAGCCCTCGACCGGGTGGCGGACCTGATGAAAAAGGACCGTGACGCCAACTTCATCGAGAAGAACGCCCAAGGCCAGACGGTCAACCGCTGGCTCACCACGGGCTTTTTGGCGGCTTCGGCGGCCTCGAGCGAAGCGGGTTACCTGACCCACAAGGTCATTCGTGCCACTGGAATGCTGGGGTTCGATAACCAGGCGCGTGTCTGACACGGCCCGACGGTGGCAAGTCTTGCCCCGACGTACGGCCGTGGCGCGATGACCAATCATTGGTCTGACATCGCCAACGCAAACCTGGTCCTGGTAATGGGCGGCAACGCTGCTGAAGCGCACCCGTGCGGCTTCAAGTGGGTGACCGAAGCCAAAGCGCACAACAAGGCGCGGTTGATCGTGGTCGACCCGCGGTTTACCCGTACCGCATCGGTGGCGGACTACTACGCACCGATCCGCACCGGCACCGATATCGCCTTCATGGGCGGGCTGATCAACTACCTGCTGAGCAACGACAAGATCCAGCACGAATACGTGCGCAATTACACCGACGTGTCGTTCATCGTCAAAGAAACCTATGGTTTCGAGGACGGGCTGTTCAGCGGCTACGACGAAGCCAAGCGCGTGTATGCCGACAAGTCTGGCTGGGGTTATGAGCTGGGCGAGGACGGCTTTGCCAAGGTCGACCCGACCCTGCAGCACCCGCGCTGCGTATTCCAGTTGATGAAGCAGCATTACAGCCGCTACACGCCTGAGCTGGCCAGCATGACCTGTGGCATGCCCCAGGCACAGATGATGAAAGTCTGGGAAGAGATCGCCACCTGTTCGGTGCCGGGCAAGACCATGACCATCCTCTATGCGCTGGGCTGGACGCAGCACTCCATCGGCGCGCAGATCATCCGCAGTGCGGCCATGGTCCAGTTGCTGCTGGGTAACGTCGGCATGCCGGGTGGCGGGGTCAACGCCCTGCGCGGGCACTCCAACATTCAGGGGCTGACCGACCTGGGCCTGCTGTCCAACTCGCTGCCGGGTTACCTGACCCTGGCCGGCGATGCCGAACAGGACTACGCAAGCTACATCGACAAGCGCGCCTCCAAACCGCTGCGCCCAGGCCAACTGTCGTACTGGCAGAACTACGGCAAGTTCCATGTCAGCCTGATGAAGGCCTGGTATGGCGCCAACGCCACGGCTGAAAACAACTGGGGCTACGACTGGCTACCCAAGCTCGACGTACCGGCCTACGACGTGCTGCGCATGTTCGAGATGATGAGCCAGGGCAAGGTCAACGGCTACATGTGCCAGGGCTTCAACCCGATTGCTGCGCTGCCGGACAAGAACCGCGTCACCGCCGCCCTGGCCAAGCTCAAGTGGCTGGTGGTGATGGACCCGCTGGCCACCGAAACGTCCGAGTTCTGGCGCAATGCCGGCCCCTACAACGACGTCGACACGGCCAATATCCAGACCGAAGTGATCCGCCTGCCCACCACCTGCTTTGCCGAGGAAGACGGCTCGCTGGTCAACAGCAGCCGCTGGTTGCAGTGGCACTGGAAGGGCGCCGATGGCCCGGGCGAGACGCGCACCGACGTGCAGATCATGAGCGAGCTGTTCCTGCGCCTGCGCCACCGCTACCAGGCCGAAGGCGGCGCCTACCCCGACCCGTTGCTGAACATCAGCTGGCCGTACAAGATCGCCGACGAGCCTTCGCCTGAAGAGCTGGCCAAAGAGATGAACGGCTGGGCGGTCAGCGACCAGACCGACCCGACCGGCGCGGTGCTCAAGGCCGGCCAGCAGTTGGCGGGCTTCGGCCAATTGAAAGACGACGGCAGCACGGCGTCCGGTTGCTGGATTTTCGCCGGTAGTTGGACCGAGCAGGGCAACCAGATGGCCCGGCGCGACAACAGCGACCCGTACGGCATGCATCAGGTGCAGAACTGGGCCTGGGCCTGGCCGGCCAACCGCCGCATCCTCTACAACCGCGCCTCCAGCGACCCGCAAGGCAAGCCTTGGGACCCTGAGAAAAAACGCCTGGTGTGGTGGAACGGCAAAACCTGGACCGGCACAGACGTACCCGACTTCAAGGTCGACTCGCCGCCCGAGGCAGGGATGAACCCGTTCATCATGAACCCCGAGGGGGTGGCGCGTTTCTTTGCCATCGACAAAATGGCCGAAGGGCCATTCCCCGAGCACTACGAGCCGTTCGAGACGCCGATTGGCATCAACCCTCTGCACCCGCATAACAAAAAGGCCACCAGCAACCCGGCCGGGCGCATCTTCGATTCGGTGTGGGACACCTTGGGCACTCACGACCAGTTCCCCTACGCCGCGACCACCTACCGGCTGACCGAGCACTTCCACTTCTGGAGCAAGCATTGCCGGTTGAACGCCATCGCCCAGCCCGAGCAGTTCGTCGAGATCGGCGAAGTGCTGGCCAACGAGAAGGGCATCAAGGCCGGTGATCGAGTGCGGGTGTCGAGCAAGCGCGGGCATATCGAGGCGGTTGCGGTGGTGACCAAGCGGATTCGCCCGCTGCAGGTCAACAACCAGACCGTGCATCAGATCGGCATTCCGCTGCACTGGGGCTTCACCGGGACCACGCGGCACGGCTACCTGACCAACACCTTGGTGCCGTTCCTCGGTGATGGCAACACCCAGACGCCGGAGTCCAAGTCGTTCCTCGTCAACGTGGAGAAACTCTGATGGCCAGCCAAGACATCATTGCCCGCTCGGCCACCACCACGGTGCCGCCCTCGGTGCGCCAGGTGGACGAGGTCGCCAAGCTGATCGACACCACCAAGTGCATCGGCTGCAAGGCCTGCCAGGTGGCGTGCTCGGAGTGGAACGAACTGCGTGACGAGGTGGGCCACAACCATGGCACCTACGACAACCCCCAGGACCTCAGCGCCGAAACCTGGACCCTGATGCGCTTCACCGAGCATGAGCGTGACGACGGCAACCTGGAGTGGCTGATCCGCAAGGACGGCTGCATGCACTGTGCCGACCCCGGTTGCCTCAAGGCCTGCCCAAGCCCTGGGGCGATCATCAAGCACGCCAACGGCATCGTCGACTTCAACCAGGACCACTGCATCGGCTGCGGCTACTGCATCACGGGCTGCCCGTTCAACATCCCGCGCATTTCGCAGAAGGACCACAAGGCGTACAAGTGCACCCTGTGTTCCGACCGCGTCAGCGTGGGCCTGGAGCCTGCCTGTGTGAAAACCTGCCCAACCGGCGCCATCGTCTTCGGCACCAAGCAGGAGATGAAGGTGCATGCCGATGAGCGCATCGTCGACCTGAAATCCCGTGGTTTCGACAACGCCGGGCTGTACGACCCCGACGGCGTCGGCGGCACCCATGTGATGTACGTGCTGCACCACGCCGACACGCCCAAGCTGTATGCCGGGCTACCGGAGGCGCCGGTGATCAGCCCGCTGGTTGGCCTGTGGAAGGGGGTCAGCAAGCCGCTGGCGCTGTTGGCCATGGGCGCGGCGGTGCTGGCCGGGTTCTTCCACTATGTGCGTGTGGGGCCGCAGCGGGTCGAGGAGGACGAGCATGCCCCGGCGCCTGATGCCAGCGTCCAGCAGGTCGACCCGGCTGTGCATGTCTATGACCCGAACCGCCCGGACGGGCAGGGGGAGCAGCGGCCATGAACGACGACAAACCTATCCTGCGTTACAACGCCAACGAGCGCAGCAACCACTGGCTGGTGGCTATCCTGTTCGTGCTGGCGGCGTTTTCCGGGCTGGCGCTGTTCCACCCGGCGCTGTTCTGGCTCAGCCACCTGTTCGGCGGCGGCCCGTGGACGCGCATCCTGCACCCGTTCATCGGCGTGGCGATGTTCGTGTTTTTCCTCGGGCTGGTGCTGCGCTTCTGGCGCGCCAACTTCATTACCGCCAATGACCGCTTGTGGCTGCGGCGCATTGACCGGGTGATGCTGAACAAGGAAGAAGGCGTGCCGCCGATTGGCAAATACAACGCCGGCCAGAAGTTGCTGTTCTGGACCTTGCTGACCTGCATGCTGGTGCTGTTGATCAGTGGCGTGGTGATCTGGCGGGCCTACTTCAGCCATTTCTTCGGTATCGGCGCAATTCGCCTGGCCACCTTGCTGCACGCCCTGGCGGCGTTCGTGCTGGTGCTGAGCATCATCGTGCACATTTATGCCGGGATCTGGATCAAGGGCTCCATCGGCGCCATGCTGCATGGCTGGGTCAGCCGCGCCTGGGCGCGCAAGCACCATGAACTCTGGTACCGGGACGTGACGGGCGACAAGACGCCACCCAACCCCGGACGAAAAGAAGGATGACCGTTTGAGCACCATTCTCGAACCCGGGCAGATCGAAGCGTCGGCAGTCATGCCGCCGTTTCTGCATCTGCCGCCTGCCAACCTGTTTACCTTGCGTGCCACGCGCCTTGAGCACCTGGCCGCAGGCAATGCCCTCGGCGACTACCTGTTGCTGATGGCGCGGCTGTGCCGCATTCAGCAACAGCTTGTGGATAACCCCCCGGGCGCGCTGCCGGTGGCCGATGAACGCCAGCGCCTGTGCATAAGTCATGGGCTGCCGCCGCTGGCCGCTGACAGCCTGGTCCGCGAAGGGCCGTGGCTGGTGTGGTTGCAGGCGCTGCTGGAGCGGCTAGAGGCTGAACCCGAAGGCCCGCTGGGCGACGCGCTGGCGAGTTTGCGCGGTAGTAATGACACTCAGCGCAAAGGCTGGGGCATCGCCTTGCTCAGTGGCCAGTACGACGCTGTACCCGCGGCGCTGGTGCCTTTCATTGGCGCAGCGTTGCAGGCCGCCTGGGCCAGCTGGTTGCTGGCGTTGCCGCAGCCTGAACTTAAGCCCGCCGACAGCCTGGCGCAATGCCCGGCCTGCGGTTCACCGGCGATGGCGGGGGTGGTGCGCAACCGCGGCAAGCATAACGGCCTGCGCTACCTGGCCTGCTCGCTGTGTGCCTGCGAATGGCATGTGGTGCGGGTCAAGTGCGTGTATTGCGAGTCGAGCAAAGGGCTGCGCTACACCAGCCTTGAGGATGACCGCCATGCACCGGGCAAGGCGCCGCTGCGTGCGGAGTGCTGCCCGCAATGCCAGGGGTATCTGAAGCAGAGCTATCTGGAAAACGACGCCTACGCCGAGCCGCTGGCAGACGACCTGGCCAGCCTGGCGCTGGACATTCGCCTGGACCAGGAGGGCTTTCAGCGCCTGGCGCCGAACCTGCTGCTGGCGCCGGGGTAGGGTCTACACTGCAATACCGAGTTGCCTTGTTCGCCGGTTAAGCCCGCCCCTACATG
The DNA here is from genome assembly GCF_014268825.1 of Pseudomonas sp. SWRI51. Taxonomy (NCBI): domain Bacteria; kingdom Pseudomonadati; phylum Pseudomonadota; class Gammaproteobacteria; order Pseudomonadales; family Pseudomonadaceae; genus Pseudomonas; species Pseudomonas sp. SWRI51. Next base: position 48,237 of record NZ_JABWRG010000020.1, read on the forward strand.
TTTACACAAAATTCTGTAGGAGCGGGCTTGCCCCGCGAATGCGCCCGCATCGACAACGGATCAGTCAAGGTAGTACCGAATGCCCTCAAGCCCTGCCAGCACACTGCGCCTGCCCTCCATCGACACCCTGCTGCGCCACCCCGCCTGCCAGCCGCTGCTCGACCGCCACGGCCGCGAAGCCACCTTGGCCACCCTGCGCCAGTTGCTCGACGACCTGCGCGAGCCCGCCCGCAATGGTGGCTTGAGCCCCGCCGAGCTTGCTGCTGAAATTCTGCTGGGCCGTGCCGGCGAACGCCTGGCCATCCAGCAGCGCAGCCAGGTACGCCGGGTGTTCAACCTCACCGGCACTGTGTTGCACACCAACCTTGGCCGCGCGCTGTTGCCCGAGGAGGCGGTCGAGGCGATGCAGACCGCCGCCCGCTACCCGCTGAACCTGGAGTTCGACCTGGCCACCGGCAAGCGCGGTGACCGTGACGACCTGATCGAAGGCCTGATCCGCGAGCTGACCGGCGCCGAGGCCGTCACCGTGGTCAACAACAACGCCGCCGCCGTGCTGCTGGCGCTGAACAGCCTCGGCGCGCGCAAAGAGGGGGTTATTTCCCGCGGCGAGCTGATCGAGATCGGCGGCGCCTTCCGCATCCCCGACATCATGGCCCGCGCCGGGGTCAAGCTGCACGAGATCGGCACCACCAACCGCACCCATGCCCGCGATTACGAAGCCGCCATCAACCCGCGCACCGGCCTGTTGATGCGCGTGCATTGCAGCAACTACAGCATCCAGGGCTTCACCACCCAGGTGCCCACCGCTGAGCTTGCGCACATCGCCCACCAGCATGGCCTGCCGCTGCTCGAAGACCTGGGCAGTGGCAGCCTGCTCGACCTGACCCGCTGGGGGCTGCCTGCCGAGCCCACGGTGCGCCAGGCCCTCGCCGACGGCGCCGACATCGTCACGTTCAGTGGCGACAAGCTGCTCGGCGGGCCGCAGGCCGGGATTATCGTCGGGCGCAAGGCGCTGATCGCCAAGATCAAGAAGAACCCGCTCAAACGTGCCTTGCGCGTCGACAAGATCACCCTCGCCGCGCTCGAAGCGGTGCTGGCGCTGTACCGCAACCCCGACCGCCTCGCCGAGCGCCTGCCCAGCCTGCGCCTGCTGACCCGCAGCCAAGCCGAGATCCAGGCTCAGGCCGAACGCCTGGCCCCTGAACTGCGGGCGCATTTGGGTGAGCAATGGTCGCTCAGCGTAGCGCCGGCATTGGGCATGATTGGCAGTGGCAGCCAGCCGGTGGCGCGTTTACCCAGTGCCGCGTTGTGCCTGCGCCCACTAGTGTCGAAGAAGCTGCGCGGGCGCAGCCTGCATGTGCTTGAACGGGCGCTGCGCGACTTGCCGGTGCCGGTGCTCGGGCGTATCGACGATGATGCCCTGTGGCTCGATTTGCGCCAGCTCGATGACGAGGCGCAGTGGCTGGCGCAATTGCCGGCGTTGCGCCTGGGGCCGGTGCAGTGATCGTCGGCACCGCCGGGCATATCGACCACGGCAAGACCGCGCTGCTGCAAGCCCTGACCGGCCAGGCCGGCGATACCCGCCAGGAAGAACGCGCCCGTGGCATGACCATCGACCTCGGCTACCGCTACGCAGCGCTGGCCGAGGGTGCGCCGCTGACCGGCTTCATCGACGTGCCCGGCCATGAGCGGTTTATCCACAATATGCTGGCCGGTGCCCATGGCATCGACCTGGTGCTGCTGGTGGTGGCCGCTGACGACGGGGTGATGCCGCAGACCCGTGAGCACCTGGCAATCATCGAGCTGCTGGGTATCCCGCAGGCGCTGGTGGCGATCAGCAAGTGCGACCGTGTCGAGGCGCAACGGCTGGCCGAGGTGCAGGCGCAGGTCACTGCGTTGCTGGCGGCGGGGCCCTACGCCGGGGCACAGCAGTTTGCCTTGTCGAGCATCACCGGCCAGGGCGTCGATGCATTGCGCCAGGCCTTGCGGGCTGCTGCTGGCAAGGTTCGGCAGCGCAGTAGCGAAGGTGGTTTTCGGCTGGCGGTGGACCGGGCTTTTGCGGTGTCTGGCGCAGGCGTGGTGGTCACCGGTACCGCGCTGGCCGGGCAGGTCAGTGCCGGCGATACGCTATTGCTCGGCAAAGCCGGCAAACCTGTGCGGGTGCGCGGCCTGCACGCGCAAAACCAGCCGGCGCTGGTCGCCCACGCCGGGCAGCGGGTAGCACTGAACATCAGCGGCGAGCGCCTGGCCGTGGAGCAGGTGCATCGTGGCGACTGGCTGCTGCCGGCATGGTTGCACGCGCCAAGCCAGCGGGTGGATATCGAGCTGACGCTGCAGGCCGATGAAGCCCGTGCCTTCGAACATTTCAGCGCGGTGCACGTGCACCTCGGCACCCAGGATGTGACTGCCCGCGTGGCGCTGCTCGAAGGCGAGCAACTGCGCGGTGGGCAACGCATGTTTGCCCAGTTGCTGCTCAACGCGCCGCTGCAGGCCGTGCACGGCGACCGCCTTGTGCTACGTGACCAGCGCGCCCAGCACACCCTGGGCGGTGGCCGAGTGCTGGACCCGTTCGCCCCCAGCCGGCACCGGCGTTCGCCGGCGCGGCTGCGTCAGTTGCAGGTGCTGCGCGATGCCGAAACCCTCGAACAGGCCCTGCCAGCGTTGCTCGACAGCGCCCCGGGCGGCCTCGACCCGCAGCGCCTGGAGCGCCAGTTCAACCGGCTGCGCGAGAGCTGGCAGTTGCCGGGCGACGTGCGGGGGGTGGCCACGCGCCAGGGCCAATTGCTGTTTGCCCGCGCCCATTGGCTGGCGCTGCGCGAGCAACTGCTGGCGCGCCTGGGCCAGTTCCATGAGCAAGAACCCGACCAGTTGGGCCCTGACCGCGACCGGCTAAGGCGCTTCTGCGCCATGGCCCTGGAGCGGCCAGCCTTTGTCAGCCTGCTGGATGAACTGCTTGGCGAAGGCGCGATCAGCAGCAGCGGCCCGTGGCTGCATTTGCCGCAGCACAAGGTGCAGTTGAGCGACGCCGATACTGCGCTGTGGGCGCGTCTTGAACCGCGTTTGCTGGCTGGCGAGTTCGACCCGCCGTGGGTGCGCACCCTGGCCGCTGAGCAAGGGGTGGGCGAGGGCGATGTACGTATGTTGTTGCGCAAGCTGGCGCGCCTGGGGTTGGTGCACCAGGTGGTGCGTGACCTGTTCTACCCCGAGGCAACCCTCACGTGCATGGCGGAGCGGCTGTTGCAGCAGGCTCAGGCATCGCCGATAGTGCAGGTTGCCGCGTTTCGCGATATGTTGGGCATCGGTCGCAAACGCAGTGTGCAGATTCTCGAATATTTCGACCGCCTCGGCCTGACCCGACGGGTCGGCGATCAGCGTCACATCCGTATCGATAGTGCCCTGGCCCAGCAGCAGGCCAGGCACTGACAGACCAAGGAAGGCAATCGCGCCCGGTGGCGCGGCCGGGCTTCAAACCCGGTTGGGGACGGCATCCGTTCCCGGGCAGGTTCGACTCCCGCTGCCTTCCGCCACTTTCCGGCTGCACAAAAAAACGCGGTGGTTCGGCTTGCGCTTAAGCGCGCTCCCCGCACAGGTCCAGCGCCAACCAGTGTTCGGTGGCGTCGGCATCGAGCCCGGCACCGAGCAGTGCGAACAACTTGCCCAGCGCGGCCTCACGGGTCATGCCTCCGCCACTGACCAGCCCGGTATCACGCAGGCGGCTGCCGGCGGCGTAGGTGTCGAACACCACTGAGCCTTCTGCGCACTGGCTGATTGCGACGATCACCACACCCCGTTGCCGCGCCGTATGCAGCGCATCGAGCAGTGCCTGGTCATCGGACGGGCCGGTACCGCTGCCGTAGCATTCCAGCACCAAACCTTGAATGCCGCTGGCGAACAGGCCATGCAGGTGCTCGGCGGCAAGGCCTGGGAACACCGGCATTACCGCCAGTTTTACCGGCGTGCGCGGCTGGCGATAGCCAAGGGCCGCGGGCAGCTCGGCGGCATGCTCGCCGTGGCGATGACGGGCCGGCGCGGTGAAGGCGTCGAACGCTTCGCTGCGCAGCTTGGCCGCGCGACAGCCATGCAGCAACTGGCCGTGGAAGTACAGTTGCACGCCGTTGGCAAGGCCCTGCTCGAATTGGCGCAGGGCGCCGACCAGGTTGTCCCAGGCGTCGCTGTCGGGGGTACCGGCAGGCAGCATGGAACCGGTCAACAGTACCGGTACCGGCAGGCCCAGCAGCAGGAACGACAAGGCCGCTGCGCTGTAGGCCAGGGTATCGGTGCCGTGCAGCACCAGCACGCCGTCGTGGCCACCGTGCTCGACCGCCTCGACGATGGCATCACGCATTGCCAGCCAGTTGGCCTGCTGCATGTTGGCGCTGTCGATCAGCGGGTTGAGTTCGAGCAGCGACCAGCGCAGTTGCGGCGCGTCGCTGAGCTGGGCCAGGTGTTCACGCATGCGCGCATCGAAGCCACCCGCCGGCGCCAGGCCTTGCGGAGTCTCCAGCATGCCGATGGTGCCACCGGTATAAAGGACGAGAAGGTTCATGACTGGACGCATGGAAGCATTCCGTAGCCGAGGTGACGAGAAAAGTCAGCCGCCCACGAACGGGGCGGCTGGGGCAGGGGAGCGTATCAGCGCTGGGCTTGCGCTTGCACAGCGCTATTGTCAGCGACTGTTTCAGCCTGCGATGGGACAGGCCAGGCGGCGCGGTCCAGGTCCAGGTCGGCGAACTTGCTGGAGTCGAACACGGGTTGCTTGATGCCGGCTTTACGCTGCTCGTCGTAGTCGCGCATTACACGCAGGCCGACGTTGAACAGCATGGCCAGGGCGACCAGGTTGACGAACGCCAGGCAGGTCATGGTGATGTCGGCGAAGGCGAACACGGTCGACAGGTCTTGCATCGAGCCCCATACCACCAGCGCCAGTACCAAGGCGCGGAAGCCCATCAGCACCGCACGGTTGCGGGTCAGGAACTGCAGGCTGTTTTCGCCCAGGTAGTAGTTGTAGAGGATGCAGGTGAACACGAACAGCGACAGTGCAACGCTGACGAACAGACGGCCCCAGTCACCGACCACGGCGGCCAGCGAGTTCTGGGTCAGGGTAATGCCGTCACCTTCGAAGCCTGGGGTGTAGAAGCCCGACAGCAGGATCAGCAGTGCGGTGCAGGTGCAGATCACGAAGGTATCGAGGAACACGCTGAACGCCTGGACCACGCCTTGCGCGCCCGGGTGTTTCACCGCAGCCACGGCCGCTACGTTAGGTGCACTGCCCAGGCCGGCTTCGTTGGCGAACACGCCACGTTTCACGCCCATCACGATGGCGCTGCCGAGCAGGCCGCCGAACGCAGGGTCGAGGCCGAAGGCGCTCTTGAAGATGGTTTCCAGCATGGCTGGCACGTGTTCGATCTGGGTGCCGATCACGTACAGGGTCACGCCGATGTAGGCCAGGGTCTTGACCGGAACCAGCAGGTCCGACACGGCAGCGATACGCTTGATACCGCCGATGAAGGTGATTGCCAGCAGCACTGCCAGTACCAGGCCGGTGTGGCTTGGGGCGAAGTCAAAGGCGTTTTGCAGCGAGTGGGTCACGGTGTACGACTGCAGGCCGATGAAGGCGAAGCCGTAGGTGACCAGCAGCAGGATCGAGAACACGATCGCCATGCTTTTGCGCTTCAGGCCATGCTGGATGTAGTACGCCGGGCCGCCACGGTACAGGCCATCGCCATCGGCGCGCTTGTAGACCTGGGCCAGGGTGCACTCGAAGAAGCTGCTGGACATGCCCACCAGTGCGGTGACCCACATCCAGAACACAGCGCCTGGGCCGCCGAGGGTTACGGCGATACCGACGCCTGCGATGTTACCGGCGCCGACGCGGCCGGCGAGGCTCAGCATCAGGGCCTGGAAGGAGCTCAGTTGGCCTGCCTGGCCGCGAAGGGATTCCTTGAAGACGCCGAACATGTGAGCAAAGTGGCGGAACTGCACAAACCGCGAGCGGAGGGTGAAGTAGCTGCCGAGTCCGACGATCAGCACGATGAGCACTTTCCCCGAGAGGAAGTCGTTGATTACTTCGAGCATTGAAAATGACCTCGATTCTTATTCTTCGTATGGAATGACCAGCGGATGGCAGGCACACCGCTATTCGTTAGCGCGCATGTTTGGCGATGACACCTGTAGTTACAATTTCGCGGGTTGCTCCGTTTTGGTGCGACCTGATGCTACAATGGCGTCATTCGCATCACCTGGACCTGGGCAACATGGCCGATCACTTCGCTGTAAACCTCAAATTGGCCTGTAGCCACTACCGCTCTATCTCGGAGGTTTGCCGTCAACTGGCAATCAACCGTGCGCAGTTCAACAAGTACCTGAGCGGGCAAAGCCGTCCGACGGCTTACAACCTCAAGCGCATCGGCGATTTCTTCGGTGTGGAGGATTACGAGCTGGGTTTGCCGCCAGAACACTTCGCCCGCCTGATCGGTGCGCGCACACCGAGCGAACAGCCGGGGCAGGCCGACGACCCGATCAGCGAGTTGTTCAAGCCGCTGCATAAAGAGGCCGGCAACCTGTCGCGTTACTGCGGGTATTACTTCGAGTATTCCAACTGCATGTCGGTGCCCGGCTCGATCCTGGTGTCGCTGGTGCACCTGCGCGAGGAGCGCGGCAGTTTTCTGTTCGAGCGCCAGGAGCGTCAGGAGCGCAGCAGCGCCAACGACTTGCACGCCGAAGTGCGCTGCCGCTACCTGGGCGCGGCGTTTCAGTTGCAGGACCGCATGTTCCTCATCGATTACGAGTCGCTGACGCTCAACGAGATGAGCCAGACCATTCTCATTCCAAGCTTCAAGAGCCGTATCAGCCGCCTGAATGGCCTCAAGACGGGGGTGTCCAGCGGCGACCGGCGTAACCCGGCCTGCACCCGCGTGGTCTGGGAATACCTCGGTGAGGAAATCAACCGCATCAATGCCTACCGCCAGGTGCGCCTGTACCGCCCGGACGATGTGCGCATCGACGACGACATCCGCGAACGCCTGAGTGCCGGGATGATCAGCAACGGCTTGTTCGAGATCGAGTAGCAGTGATTGTTTCGAGCGCCCTGTAGCGCCTCTGCTCGAGATTCCATGGTTTTGTACAAGCCTGCTCTCGCCAGGCAGATCTCCTTGTGGCGAGCTCCCTTGTGGCGAGCGGGCTTGTCCCGCGTTGGGCTGCGCAGCAGCCCCTTGGGTTTTCAGGGCTGCTGCGCAGCCC
>NZ_JABWRG010000200.1:0-263 GCF_014268825.1 Pseudomonas sp. SWRI51
ACAGTCGAAGTGTCGATAGTGTCAGTGACTTCGGTAACGGCTGGGGTGTTATCCACAACCAGCTTCTCGAAGTCGCCACCAGTGACTTTATCCACAGTGACGCTGAGTTTTTCAGCGTCGATGTAGACGTCATCAGCCGGGGCATCAATCGAGATGCTGTTTTCAGTCTGGCCTTTGGCAATGGTAATGGTTTCGCCATTGCTCAGCTTGATGGTGACGTCGCTGCCAGCCGGGTTGGTCAAGGTCACGGTGTACGTGATCTT
>NZ_JABWRG010000201.1:0-260 GCF_014268825.1 Pseudomonas sp. SWRI51
GTCTTGCCGCTGCCGGTCTGCGCGGTCACACGCAGATCACGCCCTTGCAGGGCCAAGGGGATGGCCGCGGCCTGCACCGGGGTTGGCTCGACAAATTTAAGCTCGGCCACGGCTTTAAGCAGGCGTTCATGCAGGGCGAATTGGGAGAACACAGAGGTAACCTCAGGCAAGTGCGGGAAATTCAGTTGCATAGGGTAACGTTTTCTGCAGCCGGAGCCGAATTTCTTTTGGCAACTTTGTCGCCATCCGCGCTCTAATGG
>NZ_JABWRG010000202.1:0-258 GCF_014268825.1 Pseudomonas sp. SWRI51
GTGGCGGTCAGCTTCAGTTCGGTAGTGTCTTCAGTGCCTGGGCCCTGAGTTACGGAAGTGACTGGCTTGCCTTCGCCGACTACTTTCTCGTAGTTACCACCGGTGATTTCAGTGATCGCGTTGCTCACGTCCGGTTTGGTCGTGTGGACGCTGTTCGGCACGGTGTAATCAACCGAGCTGAAAGACTGACCAACTGGAATGGTGATGGTCTGGCCGTTAGCCAGTTTCACTACCAGGTCGCTGCCGGTGACTTCGTGG
>NZ_JABWRG010000203.1:0-255 GCF_014268825.1 Pseudomonas sp. SWRI51
GTAATCTGCTGATCGCTCACAGAGAGACGCAATTGCAGCTTTAGTGCATTCACCTGGAAAAACGATGCTGTTCGCCTCGAAGCCATGCTCTGACAATGCTTTTCCTACCTCAGGCCACAGATGCCTCGAGACGAACTCGTCGCACAAGACCAAAGGGCGCGATTGCCCCATATCGGAAAGGATTCTGCCAAGCTGCTTTAGTGCGCCTGGCCCTTGCTCGTATCGGCCAGGAAAACCCATTGTTCGAACCATGCC
>NZ_JABWRG010000204.1:0-254 GCF_014268825.1 Pseudomonas sp. SWRI51
GTTCACCGACATCTGCGGAAACGTCGAATAACCTTTGACCAGTGCCTTGAGCGCAAACAACAGGGCATCGAGGTCTTCGTCCTTGTTGACGAAAGCCGCGATCCCGGCATCCAGGCAGCGACGAACATAGAGGTCGGAGGACTGCCCAGTGAGTACCATGATTTTTGGCGCAGGATCGAGCAATTGCAAACGCTTGATCACCTCCATGCCATCCAGGCCTGGTAGCCCAATATCGAGAATCACCACTTTTGGGG
>NZ_JABWRG010000205.1:0-246 GCF_014268825.1 Pseudomonas sp. SWRI51
GCTCTGGTCTTGCATGAAGTGTCCTTTAGTTCAGGAGGCAGTGTTGTTGTGTTGTGCGGCGAGCATCTAGATCCATCCGCCCCATTGCAAGATGAATATGCCGATATTGGTGGTGATCGCCGCCATTAGCGTCGTGATCACGATGATAGACGCAGCCAGCTCGTGATTGCCATTGGCCGCGCGGGCCATGACATAACTGGCCGCCGCCGTCGGGCTGCCGATGTAGAGAAACAGAATCCCCAGCTC
>NZ_JABWRG010000206.1:0-245 GCF_014268825.1 Pseudomonas sp. SWRI51
GCCAATGCATTCAACAATAGCTGGACCTGCGCTTCGCTGTGCGCGGCGCTCAAGGTTACCCGCAGGCGTGCACCGCCGGCCGGTACGGTTGGCGGGCGGATCGCGGTGACCAGCAAGCCCCGCGCGCGCAGCATCTTCGACAGCGTCAGTGCCCGCGCCGCATCGCCAACCAGGATCGGCTGGATCGCGGTCGGGCTGTCCATCAATGCCAGGCCGATCTGCTGCGCGCCCTGGCGGAACTGGCG
>NZ_JABWRG010000207.1:0-242 GCF_014268825.1 Pseudomonas sp. SWRI51
GGGAATAGCTCAGTTGGTAGAGCACGACCTTGCCAAGGTCGGGGTCGCGAGTTCGAGTCTCGTTTCCCGCTCCAGTTTCTCCGGCACTGCTTCGGCAGGGCAGGAAAAGAAAATCCAGGCTGAATCGTGAGGTTCATAACTTGGTACGCTACCAAGCGTCGGGTATGTCCCCTTCGTCTAGTGGCCTAGGACACCGCCCTTTCACGGCGGTAACAGGGGTTCGAGTCCCCTAGGGGACGCCA
>NZ_JABWRG010000208.1:0-237 GCF_014268825.1 Pseudomonas sp. SWRI51
ATTCCCGGTTTCCGAAGCCATCGACAAGACCATGTGGGAGCAGAAAAAACTGTTCCCCAACGCCGATTTCTACCATGCCTCGGCGTACCACTTCATGGGCATCCCGACCAAGTTGTTTACGCCGATCTTCGTTTGCTCGCGCCTGACCGGCTGGGCCGCCCACGTGTTCGAACAACGCGCCAACAATCGCATCATCCGACCGAGCGCCGAATACACCGGCGTCGAACAGCGCAAGTT
>NZ_JABWRG010000209.1:0-237 GCF_014268825.1 Pseudomonas sp. SWRI51
GGCCTGCTCGAGAACAGGCCTTTCCTGCAGGCACACCACCCAAGCCTGGCCGATGCCGCGTTGCTGCCACTGCTGCGCCAGTTCGCCGGGGTCGAACCTCAGTGGTTCGCCGAGGCGGCTTATCCGCGGGTGCGGAGCTGGTTGCAGGGATGGCTGGACTCAAGCCTGTTCAAGGCAGTCATGGCTCGGTGAAACAACCTTTTCTGTGCCAGGTCGGACTTGTTTCCAGCCGTCCGG
>NZ_JABWRG010000021.1:0-54896 GCF_014268825.1 Pseudomonas sp. SWRI51
TTCTTGCCATCATGCAAAATTGCCGGGGGCTGCTGCGCAGCCCTTTCGCGACACAAGGCCGCTCCTACAGAGGGTCTGAGGTGAAATGTAAAAGTGGTTATATAAACATTCTTAAACAGTATTTTTAAGAATAACCGCGCCTCACTACTATTGCCCTCAAGCCAGGCGCAAATCCCCTTCGAACCCATGCCCGGCACCCTTATTCACCAGGAGAACGAGCATGAGTGCATCTCTGCGTAGCATTGATGGTCAGGACGAAGCCACCATTTTGCGTGAAATCCAGAGCGCCCTGCGCGACCTGCGCTTTGGCGCGGTAGAGATCACCGTGCACAACGCCCAAGTGGTGCAGATCGAGCGCAAAGAGAAGTTCCGCCTGCAACAGCCCGGCAACAAGCCCGGCTGAAGCGCATTACCCAACTAATTAGAAAAATGCCAATCGGGAGCTTCACCATGTCCATCCGCCGTTATGCGCTCGCCGCTCTGGCCAGTGCCGTTTTTGCCGGTTCCGCCATCGCCAAGGACTACGAACTGCTGAACGTGTCCTACGACCCTACCCGCGAGCTGTACCAGCAGTACAACGCCGAGTTCATCAAGCACTGGCAGCAGAGCCACCCGGACGACAAAGTGAAGATCCAGCAGTCCCACGGCGGTTCGGGCAAGCAAGGCCGGGCGGTCATCGACGGCCTGCGCGCCGACGTCGTGACCCTGGCACTGGCCGGTGACATCGACGAAATCGCCAAGCTCGGCAAGACCCTGCCAGAGAACTGGCAGACCCGCCTGCCGGACGCCAGCACCCCGTACACCTCGACCATCGTGTTCCTGGTGCGCAAGGGCAACCCGAAAGGCATCAAGGACTGGGGCGACCTGGTCAAGAAAGACGTTTCGGTCATCACCCCCAACCCGAAAACCTCCGGCGGTGCGCGCTGGAACTTCCTCGCCGCCTGGGCCTATGGCCTGAAGGCAGGCGGTAGCGAAGCCAAGGCCAAAGAGTATGTGCAGGAGCTGTTCAAGCATGTCCCCGTGCTGGACACCGGCGCCCGTGGCTCGACCATCACCTTCGTCAACAACGGCCAGGGCGACGTGTTGCTGGCCTGGGAAAACGAAGCCTTCCTGGCGCTGAAAGAAGATGGCGGCGCCGACAAGTTCGAAATCGTCGTGCCTTCGCTGTCGATCCTGGCCGAGCCGCCAGTGGCCGTGGTGGACAAGAACGCCGAGAAGAAGGGCAACACCGAGATTGCCACCGAGTACCTCAAGCACCTGTACAGCCCGGCTGGGCAGAAGATTGCCGCCGAGAACTTCTACCGCCCGCGTGATGCGAAAGTGGCTGCCGAGTTTGGCAAGCAGTTCCCCAAACTGGACCTGGTGACCATCGACAAAGACTTCGGCGGCTGGAAGACTGCGCAGCCGAAGTTCTTCAATGACGGCGGTGTGTTCGACCAGATTTATCAGGCACAGTAAGTCCAAGGAAAAGCGGGGGCCGCATTGCGGCCCTTTCGCGGCACAAGGCCGCTCCTACAGGGAATCGCGTGCTTTTGTAGGAGCGGCCTTGCGCCGCGAAAGGGCTGCAACGCCGCCCCAGGATTCACAAGCCTGCACCGGCCCGGCATAACCGCCGGGCCTCGTGCGTTCAACCAGGGACCTTTATGTCACGTCGCATTTCCCCCGTCATACCCGGCTTCGGGCTGACGCTGGGCTACACCTTGGTGTACCTCAGCCTGATCGTGCTGATACCGCTGGCGGCCATGTTCATCCATGCCTCGCAGCTGACCTGGGAGCAGTTCTGGACCATCATCAGTGCACCGCGTGTCATCGCGGCACTGAAGCTGAGTTTCGGTACCGCCCTGTTCGCCGCCATCATCAATGGTGTGATCGGCACCCTGCTGGCCTGGGTGCTGGTGCGCTATACCTTCCCAGGGCGCAAGATCATCGACGCGATGATCGACCTGCCGTTCGCCTTGCCCACCGCGGTTGCCGGTATCGCCCTGACAGCCTTGTACGCGCCCTCGGGCTGGGTCGGCCAGTTCGCCACCGACCTTGGCTTCAAGATCGCCTACACGCCGCTGGGCATCACCCTGGCGCTGACCTTCGTGACCCTGCCGTTCGTGGTGCGCACGGTACAGCCGGTGCTGGCCGATATCCCGCGTGAGGTGGAGGAGGCCGCCGCCTGCCTGGGCGCCAAGCCGTTGCAGGTGTTCCGCCATGTGCTGGCGCCGGCGCTGCTGCCGGCCTGGCTGACCGGTTTTGCCCTGGCGTTCGCCCGTGGGGTCGGTGAGTACGGTTCGGTGATTTTCATCGCCGGCAACATGCCCATGAAGACCGAGATTCTGCCGCTGCTGATCATGGTCAAGCTCGACCAGTACGACTACACCGGCGCCACCGCCATCGGCGTTCTGATGCTGGTGGTTTCCTTCATCCTGCTGCTGCTGATCAACCTGTTGCAGCGGCGCATCGAAACCCCATGAAGGAGGCCGGTTAATGTCTTCATCAACTCTTGGCGCCAGCGCCGCCGCCAACGCAGCCCGGCGCGGCAGTGCCACCTCGCGCCGCGTGCTGATTACCCTCGGCTGGGTCGTGTTCGCGCTGTTTTTGCTGCTGCCGCTGGTGATCGTGGTGTCGCAGGCATTGAAGAACGGCTTCGGTACGTTCTTTGAGGCCATCTTCGAAGCCGACGCATTGTCGGCGCTCAAGCTCACCTTGCTCGCCGTAGCGATTTCGGTGCCGCTGAACCTGGTGTTCGGGGTGTCCGCCGCCTGGTGCGTGAGCAAATACACCTTCCGTGGCAAGAGCATCCTGGTGACCCTGATCGACCTGCCGTTCTCGGTATCGCCGGTGATCGCGGGCCTGGTCTACGTGCTGATGTTCGGTGCCCAGGGCCTGTTCGGGCCGTGGCTGCAGGACCACGATATCCAGATCGTCTTCGCCCTGCCGGGCATTGTGCTGGCGACCATCTTCGTCACCGTGCCATTCGTGGCGCGTGAACTGATCCCGCTGATGCAGGAGCAGGGCACCCAGGAGGAAGAGGCCGCGCGCCTGCTGGGCGCCAATGGCTGGCAGATGTTCTGGCACGTGACCCTGCCCAACATCAAGTGGGGCCTGATTTACGGCGTGGTGCTGTGTACCGCGCGGGCCATGGGCGAGTTCGGCGCGGTGTCGGTGGTGTCCGGGCATATCCGCGGCGTCACCAATACCTTGCCGCTGCACGTGGAGATTCTCTACAACGAGTACAACCACGTCGCCGCCTTCAGTGTGGCCAGCCTGTTGCTGATCCTGGCGCTCTTCATCCTGCTGCTCAAGCAGTGGAGCGAGAACCGTATTAACCGCCTGCGCCACAGCGCCGCGGAGGAATGAGTCATGTCGATCGAAGTTCGTAATGTCAGCAAGCGCTTCAACAGCTTCCAGGCCCTGAACAACATCAACCTGGATATCAACAGCGGTGAACTGGTGGCGCTGCTGGGCCCGTCCGGCTGCGGCAAGACCACCCTGCTGCGCATCATCGCCGGCCTGGAAACCCCGGACGATGGCAGCATCGTGTTCCATGGCGAGGATGTTTCCGGCCACGATGTGCGTGATCGCAACGTCGGCTTTGTGTTCCAGCACTATGCGTTGTTCCGCCACATGAGCGTGTTCGACAACGTAGCCTTCGGCCTGCGCATGAAGCCCAAGGGCGAACGCCCGAGCGAAAGCAAAATTGCCGAGAAAGTGCATGAACTGCTGAACATGGTCCAGCTCGACTGGCTGTCCGACCGTTACCCCGAGCAGTTGTCCGGTGGCCAGCGCCAGCGCATCGCCCTGGCCCGCGCCTTGGCGGTCGAGCCCAAGGTGCTGCTGCTCGATGAGCCGTTTGGTGCGCTGGATGCCAAGGTGCGTAAAGAGCTGCGCCGCTGGCTGGCGCGCCTGCACGAGGACATCAACCTGACCTCGGTGTTCGTGACCCACGACCAGGAAGAAGCCATGGAAGTGGCGGACCGTATCGTGGTGATGAACAAGGGGGTGATCGAGCAGATCGGCTCGCCCGGCGAGGTGTATGAGAAGCCGGCCAACGACTTCGTCTATCACTTCCTGGGCGACTCCAACCGCTTCGCCCTGAGCGAGGGCAACCATGTGTTGTTCCGCCCGCATGAGGTGTCGCTGTCACGCCACGAAACCGAAGGCCACCACGCCGCCGAAGTGCGTGACATCCGTCCGCTGGGCGCGACCACGCGGGTGACGCTGAAGGTGGAAGGGCAGAGCGAGCTGATCGAAGCCGAAGTGGTCAAGGACCACGACAGCCTGGCCGGGCTGGCGCGGGGCGAGACATTGTTCTTCCGGCCGAAGGTTTGGCAGAAGGTGGCGGATATCTGAGCTGCTGTTTGCTGAGTGGAACCCGGGCCTGGTCCCGGGTTTTTTTATGCCTGATGAATGGCCGGGCTGCTTTGCAGCCCTTTCGCGGCACGAGGCCGCTCCTACAGGGGCCGCGTAACCCTGTAGGAGCGGCCTTGTGTCGCGAACGAGGGCGCAGCCCTCGCGGCAATTCGATGCCTTGCACGAATATTTCTCATGCTCACAAGGCATTGACGGGTTAATACCTCCCCACACCCCCCGAAATACGCGGGCTTGAGCCATTCGCCAAAAAACAATATGAATAATTGATATAACGTTAACTTCAAACATTACTTCAAAGCATAAGCCTCGACCCCCGATGATTCAGCCACACACCTGAATCCAGCCCACAGGGGGTTGAGCAAATGGGTAATGTCCAGACGGCCGTCAGAGCCTTCGACCAGCCATGGCACCCGGCAGCGGGTGAACTGGTCGAGCTCGGACGCACGCCACGCCTGCCGCTGGGCCAACTGCGTCTGCAACGCACGCCAGCAAGCGGCCTCAAGCGCCGCGACAAACTGGTGTTGGGCTTGCTGGTGCTGGCCTTGCATGGCGCCGCCGCCTACTGGGTCAGCCAAACGCCGACAGCAGCGCTGCCGATTGTACCGCCGCAGATTCCCCCCATGACCATCGAGTTCGCCGCGCCTGCGCCGCCCGTTGTCGAGCCGCCGCCACCCGCGCCTGCACCCCCTGTGGTCGAGCCTCCAGCACCGGTGATCGATGAGCTGGCGGCAAAGCCCAAGCCGAAGGCCAAGCCCGTGACCAAGCCTGTGGTCAAGGCCAAACCCGAGCCGAAACCCGTACCCACGCCTGTCCAGGCGCCAACCCCTGCGCCGGTCGCGGCCCCTGCGCCACCCGCACCGGCCCCGGTCACGCCGCCGTCGGCCAATGCCGCTTACCTGAAGAACCCGGCGCCGGAGTACCCGCAGATGGCTCAGCGCCGTGGCTGGGAAGGCACTGTGCTGCTGCGGGTCGAGGTGCTGCCAAGCGGCAAGCCGGGGCAGATTCAGGTCCAGCAAAGCAGCGGCCGCGATGCCCTCGACGCCGCCGCGCTGGCAGCGGTCAAGCGCTGGAGTTTTGTCCCGGCCAAGCAGGGCGATGTCGCGCAGGCCGGCTGGGTCAGCGTACCGATCGATTTCAAGCTTCGTTAACTTTGCGAGCGCATACATAGGAAGGACTACCCATGAGCCTGTTGGCATCCCCCCTCGAATCCGTTGAAAGCACCGTCATCTGGCTGCTGGTTGGCTTTTCCGTGGCCACTTGGGCGCTGGCGCTGGTCAAGGCCGTGCAGTTCGGCCGATTGAAAAACCAGGACAAGCGCTTCCACAAACAATTCTGGGCGGCTTCCAGCCTGGATTCGGCCGCCGAGATCAGTCACCAGCAACCAGGCCCGGCCGCCCGCGTGGCGCAGGCCGGCTACGCGGCCATCGCCGTGGGCGAGCCCGGCCAGGCGAACGACCTGAGCCATGCCATCAACCATCAAGACCGCCTCGAGCGTGCCCTGCGCCAGCAGATCGTGCGTGAGCGCCGCTCGCTTGAAACCGGCCTGGCGGTGGTTGCCAGTATTGGCAGCACGTCGCCCTTCATCGGCCTGTTCGGCACCGTGTGGGGCATCATGGAAGCGCTCAAGGGCATCAGCGCGGCTGGCTCGGCCAGCCTCGAAACGGTGGCCGGCCCGATTGGTGCAGCGTTGGTGGCGACGGGGGTGGGGATCGCCGTCGCGGTGCCTGCGGTGCTGGTCTACAACTACTTCCTGCGGCGCCTGAAGCTCACCGCTGCCGACTTGGATGACTTTGCCCACGACTTCTACAGCCTGGCGCAGAAGAGTGCCTTCCGCGTGCTGGTGCACCCGGCTGTGCAGCGCACGCACAGTGGTTTCACCCAGCCTGTGCAGGAGGCTTCCTGACATGGCCTTCTCGACCCAGGACAGCGATGAAGTGTTGAGTGAAATCAACGTCACGCCGTTGGTGGACGTCATGCTGGTGCTGCTGGTGGTATTCATCGTCACGGCGCCCCTGTTGACCAACGCGATCCCGATCAACCTGCCCAAGACCGAGGCCGTGGCCCCGGTCGAGCAGAAGGACCCGCTGGTGGTGAGCATCGATGGCAGCGGCCAGTTGTTCATCAATAAAGAGCAGATCCCGCCCGACCAGCTTGAGAGCAACCTCAAGACGGCCAAGAGCAAAGACACCGAACTGCGCGTGCAATTGCAGGCCGATGATGGCGTGAACTACGGCGAAGTCGCGCGCGCGATGGCAGCCATCGAACGTGCCGGCATCAGCAAGCTGGCGGTCATCACCGCCCGCTGACGCGGGAGCGGCAAGCTGCAAGAGACAGCAGACCGCGTGCGCCTGCTCGGCAGTGACTTTCTTCAGGCAAGTGCTTACGGACCATTTTCCTTGGCAGGGGATGGTCCTTTTTTTTTAGCTGCAAGCTGAAAGAAAGATCCGATGCGCCGCAGCGGCTGCTTCTTGTAGTTTGCAACTTAAAACTTACAGTTATTAACAAATAGCTTCTTATTCCTTTACGCATATATCAACCTCCCTATACTTGCACCCCAAGCACGCAAACTTTCGGAGGCGTCCCCATGCGCAATGAGTCGATTCGTTACCTGATTGTGCCGGGCTGGCAAGGATCGCCAGACAACCATTGGCAAAGCCACTGGCAGCGGACCCTGCCCAACAGCGCACGGGTCGAGCAGCGCGACTGGCTGACACCGCAAAAACACGATTGGGTGCAAGCGCTGGAACAGGCCATCGCCGCCGAGCGCTCGCCGGTCATCCTGATTGCCCACAGCCTGGGCTGCATCACCGTCACCCACTGGGCTGCACAGGCAAGCCCCGCGCTGCTGCGCCGGGTACGCGGTGCGCTGTTGGTGGCGCCGGCTGATGTTGAACGCCCAGCCTGCGCGCAAGCGCTGCGCAACTTTGCGCCGATTCCGCTGCAGGGCCTGCCGTTTCCAAGCCAGGTGGTCAGCTCGGACAACGACCCGGCGGTGAGCGTGCCGCGTGCGCTGCACCTGGCCCGCGCCTGGGGCGCTGAGGCCGGGCTGCTGGCCAATGCCGGGCATATCAACGTCAAGTCAGGCCACCTGCGCTGGGAGCAGGGCTTCGCTTACCTGTTCCGCCTGCAGGCCCGTGTCGACCAGCGCGCGCTGCGCCGCGCCTGACGCCATCAACCGCTTTGCCTTGAACCCCGGCTGGGTGGCCGGGGCGGGAGTATTCCATGACGTTTCATGCCCCATTCGGCCAGCCGCTGCTGACCTTTCCCGAACTGGACAAAAGCCCGCTGAGCATTCGCGCCAAGGCGCTGGTGTTTGTCGACCCGCGCTCCCAGGCGCTGCGCCAGGCCCTTGAACGCCTGGCGCCACAGCCGTTGCCGGTGCTGATCCGCGGCGAGTCCGGCACTGGCAAGGAGCTGCTGGCGCGGCAAATCCATCGGGCCAGCGACCGTGCGGGGCTGTTCGTTTCGGTCAACTGCGCGGCCATCAGCCCGACCTACGCCGACGCCGAGCTGTTCGGCTACAGCGCCGGCAGCCAGGGCGGCACCGCCAGCAGCCGTGCAGGCTGGTTCGGCTCGGCCAATGGCGGCACCTTGTACCTGGACGAAATCGCCGACCTGCCGCTGGCCATTCAGGGCAAGTTACTGGCCGCGCTGGAAAACCGCGAGGTGACACGGGTCGGTGCCAGCCATCCACAGCCGGTGGACGTGCGCCTGGTGGCCGCTTCCAGTATTGACCTGGCGTTGGCGGTGCAAGCCGGGCGCTTCAACGAGCGGCTATACCATTATCTGCATGAGGGCGAGCTGGAGCTGCCGGCACTGCGGGAGCGGGTCGGCGATATCCTGCCCTTGGCCGAGTACTTCGTCGGCATCTACAGCGTGCGCCTGGGCCGCCCCTTGCCGCTGATCAGCGAAGCCGCCCAGCAGGCGCTGGAGGCCCATGCCTGGCCCGGGAATACCCGCGAGCTTGAGAACGTCATCCACTTTGCGTTGCTGGTCAGCGATGGCGAGGAAATCCTCCCCGAGCACCTCGACCTGCCCGACCGCAAGCCGCTCGATTCGCTGGCGCGCACCCTCGGGCAACTGGCCCGCAGCCGCGAAACCCAGACTGTCGCCGAGCTGCGCCAGTTGCTCCTGAACACCCTGCAAACCCTCGACCTGTAGGAGCGGCCTTGTGCCGCGAAAGGGCTGCGCAGCGGCCCCAGAATCTCGGTTTCATGCAAAATTGCTGGGGCCGCTACGCAGCCCTTTCGCGACGCAAGGCCGCTCCTACGCGGGGTTAATCGTCAGTGGGGCGGGCTCATAAGCAAAGCGATTGATGGCAATTTGCTTTTGGAATAAGCAGCTACCTAAAAGATATTGTTACGGAATAAAAATTACCGGTATCGTCCGCTTCACGCTCACCCGCGAGGGTGGGCCCCGACCTAGCCGCCATCTGCGATGGCCCAGCATTCAGAACAAGGATCACCATGAAAAAAACACTGCTGACCACCGCCCTGGCCGCTGCCCTGTCGTTTGCCGGGCTGGCCTCCGCTGCCGAAAAACTGGTGGTTGCTGCTACCCCGGTGCCGCACGCCGAAATTCTTGAGCTGATCAAGCCGACCCTGGCCAAAGAAGGCGTCGACCTTGAGATCAAAGTCTTCACCGATTACGTGCAGCCCAACGTGCAGGTCGACCAGAAGCGCCTGGACGCCAACTACTTCCAGACCCTGCCGTACCTGCAAAGCTTCAACGAAGGCAAAGGCACCCACCTGGAAACCGTGATCGGCGTGCACGTCGAACCCTTCGGTGGCTACTCGAAGAAGGTCAAGAACCTGGCTGACCTGAAGGAAGGCGCTACCGTTGCCATCCCCAATGAAGGTAGCAACAGCGGCCGCGCCCTGCTGCTGCTGCAGAAGGCTGGCCTGATCACCCTGAAAGACCCGAAAAACGCCTTGGCTACCCCGAAAGACATCGCCGAGAACCCGAAAAAGCTCAAGTTCCGTGAGCTGGAATCGGCCATGCTGCCGCGCGTGCTGGACCAGGTCGACCTGGACATGATCAACACCAACTATGCGCTGGAAGCCGGCCTGAACCCGGCCAAGGATGCCCTGCTGATCGAAGGCAGCGACTCGCCTTACGTAAACTTCCTGGTTGCCCGCCCGGACAACAAGAACAGCGACGCCATCCAGAAGCTGGCCAAGGCCCTGACCAGCCCTGAAGTGAAAGCCTTCATCGCCAAGAAATACCAAGGCGCGGTACTGCCGGCGTTCTGATCCGGCCCTTTGCGCTGTGGGAGGTTCCATGGTTTTGCGTAAGCCTGCACTGGCCTCATCGCAGGCTGTCGCCAGCTCTCATAGAACAAACGCTAACTAACTGATTTACATCGAAACGTGGGAGCGGGCTTGCCCCGCGATAGCGATAGCACTGCCAACATCGCATCGCGGGGCAAGCCCGCTCCCACGTTGCCCATTTCTCTGCGCGGCAGCGCAGCCGGAAGAGTTGGGTGATCTCTCACAGTGAACTTGCCCAGCCTTTGGTATAGGGGCTGACCCAGACCCTGTGGGAGCTGGCGATAGCCTGCGACGAGGCCACCGCGCAGAAATCACTGGTCATCTTTTCACCGAAACCTTAGCTTAACGTTTTGCAACATTCGTTCGAGCGAGGTGTGTGATGTCGATGGAAACCTGGTTGGCTTTCTTTGCCGCGTGCTGGGTCATCAGCCTGTCACCGGGGGCCGGGGCGATTGCCTCGATGTCCAGCGGGCTGCGTTATGGTTTCTGGCGCGGTTACTGGAATGCCCTGGGTTTGCAACTGGGCCTGATCGTGCAGATCGCGATCATCGCCGCCGGCGTCGGCGCCATCCTGGCGGCCTCCGCCACCGCGTTTCACGCCATCAAGTGGTTCGGCGTGGCCTATCTGGTCTACCTCGCCTACAAGCAATGGCGCGCCCTGCCCATGGATATGAGCGACGACGTCGCTGTGCGGCCCATCGGCAAGCCGTTGAGCCTGGTGTTCCGCGGGTTTCTGGTCAACGTCAGCAACCCCAAGGCACTGGTATTCATGCTCGCGGTGCTGCCGCAGTTCATCAACCCGCACGCGCCGCTGCTGATGCAGTACGTCATGATCGCCGTGACCATGGTCAGCGTCGACATGCTGGTCATGGCCGGCTACACCGGGCTTGCCTCCAAGGTGCTGCGCCTGCTGCGCACGCCCAAGCAGCAAACGCGGGTCAACCGCACCTTTGCCGGGTTGTTCATCGGTGCTGCGACTTTCCTCGCTACGCTGCGCCGCGCACCGCTCTGAACCGGCGCGCGGCGCATCGGGTTGAGTCTTGGCCAGCTGGGTGCTGTCTACCTGAAGGCGGGTGATTACCATCACCTGCCCGCTATCGCCACCATGCCAGCCAGCCTGGCTCGACAGGAGACTACCCATGGACGCCCCGATCCATCCGTTTTCCGAGATTTTCAAGCAACTTGGCCTGGAAGATGACCCGGTCGAGATCGAACGTTTCATCGCCACTCACTCACCCCTGCCTGACGATGTAAAGCTGGTCGATGCCTGGTTCTGGAGCGACGCCCAGCGCGCATTCCTGAAAGAAGCCTACATTGCCGACGCCGATTGGATACCGATGATCGACCAACTCAACGAGGCCCTGCACGCCAGCAAGAAATAAGCGCCGAGCGGCACCTGTTGGGTGAACGGGCCGTTGCTATGCTCAGGAAAACAATAGGGGATGGCGCGATGAAAGATCCCTACGCACCAGGCTTCTGGTGCACCGTGACGATCCTGGGCACCCTGACCACCGGTTATTACTACGGCATCCGGCACACCCAGCACATGAACCACGCCGTGCAGTTTCTGTACGCTGCCGCCGCTGTTACCGCAGCGGTGGCGCTGTGCGGGCTGACGTGGATCGCCTGGCAATACCTGCACCTGAACCGCCGCGAAGTGGCCCAGGGCCGCACGTTGTTGACCATCTGGAACACAAAGGTGGCGCTGCGCCGGGTCGAAACGGTATTCGACCGCTATTTCTGGGGCAGCTACTGGCATTCCGGGCGCACCTTCGAAGAGGTGATGGGCGAGCTAAAGGGCACGCCGCTGGAGCAGAGCCTGGATGCACTCAAGCGCCAATGTCGCGAGCTTGACCGCGAAATCCACGATCACCACCACCACTGGCTGGCCAATGCCCGCGACCTGTCGAGCGTGGCTACCGCCATGGCCCGGGAGCGCTACCAGTTGGACCTTGGTGACGCGCCGGTACGGGCGGGGGGCAACACGGCGCTGCTCAACCGCGACCTGGAAGTACTGGTGTACACCTGGTCGGCGCGGCTACGCAGCTTCGATCATCAGCTCGACGAACTGGAACGTGGCTACCACTGAGTTGGGCTCATTCGCCGCGGATGTACTGCTCCAGTTGTGCGATCAGGCTGGCTTGCTCGGCAATGGTTTCCTTGACCAGGTCGCCGATCGACAGCAACCCCAGCAGTACGCCGTTGCTGACCACGGGCAGGTGGCGCAGGTGGCGGTTGGTCATGAGGTTCATGCAGTACTCAAGGTTCTGCTTGGGCTCAACGGTGACCACTGGCGCACTCATGATCTCGCGTACCGGCGTTGCCGCCGAAGAGCGGCCCTTGAGCACCAGCTTGCGGGCGTAGTCACGTTCGCTGACGATGCCGACCACCTGGTTGTCTTCCACCACCGGTAGCGCGCCGACGTTTTTATCAGCCAGCAGCCGCAGGGCATCGAGGACCGAGTCATCGGGGCTGATGGTGTAGACGGTCTGGTGCTGGGCTTTGGCTTTGAGGATTTGCTCGACGTTCTTCATACAGGCCTCGGTGGGTGGAAAACGCGATGTGTCGGATTAAATAAAGCATCCGGCACCGCGCTCTGCACGGCAATGCAGGAAACGGCATGGAGCCGATTGAAAAACGTCATGAGGCGGTATTTTCTGCGGGCATGAAAAAGGCGGCCCGCAGGCCGCCTTTTCCAGTTTCGCTTACAGGCCTTTAGGGTTCGGGCCGAAGCGGTTGTTGCCTGGGGTGCTGTCCTGGCACAGGAACACCAGGTTGACGATCGGCACCAGCAGCCACCAGCCGCTGCGGTCGGTGTCGTGCAGGCGGCGTACGCCGACGGCGATGGCCGGGATCATCACGGCCAGGCTGAACAGCATGTTGATGAAGCCAGCCATGCCCAAGGTGCCTTCAATGAAGCTGATGGCCAAGCCGATCAGGTTGATGACCAGGGTAAACAGCCAGTATTCCTTGCGGCGGGCACGGCCGCTGAAGGTGGCGTACTGCTTCATTACGGTGAAGAACACGTTGCCGAAGGTAATGTTGGCAACGTCGCCTTTGATACCAGGCGCCGCGCCGGCATTGCCGTTTTGGGTCGCGCCGCAACCTGGGCAGCTGACGGCCGATTGATGGATCTGTTTGGCGCAGCCACGGCAGAACACCATGCTCATTTGTTTTCCCTCACATTAGTTAGCTGGCTGATAGGCCGATTAGGCACAGCAGCGAAATGACTGCCATGACGACGCCGGCGATGGCCATGCCATTGCCGGGCTTTTTCTGGTTGATGCTGATGATGCCCATGATCAGACCGGTGCCTGCGAACAGGCCGAGGCCGGCCATGGTATCCATGTCCCACTCGCTGTCATCGAACAGCGCGAGCGTGCAGAGGATGCCCAGGCACAGGGAAACGATCGCCAGCCACGCCGAGCCGCCGCTGGCAGGCCCTGCGTTGGACGTTGCGAATTGAGGGGCGCCGCACTGGGGGCAGGTAGGTGCTGATTCGTGCAGCTGTTTGGCACAGCCGCGGCAATAGACCATCGCCATCGCAAGTCCTTCTTGGCGTTCGTCGAACGCATCCATGTTCGTATAAAAGGCTGCCGGAGCCGGCAGCGGCGCAGAGGTTACCAAACATTTCGCAAGTGGCGAAACAGTGGCGTCAGAAAAGATGTGCGCTGTGAACGGCGTCACCCTGTGCCGCTTGGGGCCTCATACGCAGCCCGCAGTAACGAAAAAGCCCCATCAGGCGTACCTGATGGGGCTTGGTCTGTCGCGATGCTCGCGAGAATTCATGGCGCACTCGGCGGGATTCGAACCCACGACCCCTGCCTTCGGAGGGCAGTACTCTATCCAGCTGAGCTACGAGTGCAACGGGGCGCATGATACCGGTCTGGACCGAGGACGTCCATCGCCTTGATCTGTAGCTGTTTTTACCTGCGGGGCGCTATGGTGGGGCACCTGCGAGGTGGGATTTCAGACGGGGTGTTCAACCATTCGTTCTTTTTTTCGAACAGGCTATTGTCCAACCCCCCAGCACCCGCTTAGCATTCCGTTTGAGATTTCAAACGCTCAGCCGCCAGGCGTCGAACACCCTGGTGCACGAATTCCTGACGGCCGCCCGCATTATGGGCGCCTTTTCAACAATCAATAATTCGCAGTAAAGGGAAGCCGACATGCAGCTCAAAGACGCTCAGTTGTTCCGCCAGCAGGCCTTCATCAACGGTGAATGGCTGGATGCGGACAACGGTCAGACCATCAAGGTGACCAACCCGGCCACCGGTGACGTGATCGGTACCGTGCCGAAGATGGGCGCTGCCGAAACCCGTCGCGCCATCGAAGCTGCCGACAAAGCGCTGCCGGCCTGGCGTGCCCTGACTGCCAAAGAGCGTGCCGGCAAGCTGCGCCGCTGGTTCGAGCTGATGATCGAGCACCAGGACGACCTGGCCCGCCTGATGACCACCGAGCAAGGCAAGCCGCTGGCCGAAGCCAAGGGCGAAATCGCCTACGCCGCCTCGTTCATCGAGTGGTTCGCCGAAGAAGCCAAGCGCGTCTATGGCGACGTCATTCCCGGCCACCAGCCGGACAAGCGCCTGATCGTCATCAAGCAGCCTATCGGCGTTACCGCGGCCATCACCCCGTGGAACTTCCCGGCGGCAATGATCACCCGTAAAGCCGGCCCAGCCCTGGCCGCCGGTTGCACCATGGTGCTCAAGCCTGCTTCGCAGACCCCTTACTCGGCCCTGGCCCTGGTCGAACTGGCTACCCGTGCCGGCATCCCGGCTGGTGTGCTCAGCGTCATCACCGGCAGCGCTGGCGAAGTCGGCTCCGAGCTGACCGGCAACTCGCTGGTACGCAAGCTGTCCTTCACCGGCTCCACCGAAATCGGCCGTCAGCTGATGCAAGAGTGCGCCAAGGACATCAAGAAGGTTTCCCTGGAGTTGGGTGGCAACGCCCCGTTCATCGTGTTCGACGACGCCGACCTGGACAAGGCGGTCGAGGGCGCGATCATCTCCAAGTACCGCAACAACGGCCAGACCTGCGTCTGCGCCAACCGTATCTACGTGCAGGACGGCGTCTACGACGCGTTCGCCGAGAAGCTCAAGGCTGCGGTGGCCAAGCTGAAGATCGGTAACGGCCTGGAAGAAGGCACCACCACCGGCCCGCTGATCGATGGCAAGGCTGTGGCCAAGGTCCAGGAACACATCGAAGACGCCGTCTCCAAGGGCGCCAAGGTGCTGTCCGGCGGCAAGCTGATCGAAGGCAACTTCTTCGAGCCGACCATTCTGGTCGATGTGCCGAAAAACGCCGCTGTCGCCAAAGAAGAGACCTTCGGCCCGCTGGCGCCGCTGTTCCGCTTCAAGGACGAGGCTGAAGTCATCGCCATGTCCAACGACACCGAGTTCGGCCTGGCCTCGTACTTCTATGCGCGCGACATGAGCCGCGTGTTCCGTGTGGCCGAAGCCCTGGAATACGGCATGGTGGGTATCAACACCGGCCTGATTTCCAACGAAGTGGCACCGTTCGGTGGCATCAAGGCCTCGGGCCTGGGCCGCGAAGGTTCCAAGTACGGCATCGAGGACTACCTCGAAATCAAATACCTGTGCCTTAGCATCTGATCCGGCATTCGCTGTTTTTACCTCTGCCAGCGGGGCGCGAGAGCGACGCCTCGCTGGTCTTTTTGACATTGCAGTACCTGGTGGCCAGGGTGTTCGCGACAGTCGATCAACGAATACTGATCACGCACGTTCCAGCCACCCCCGAATAAAAGCGCCGTTTCCATCGGCGCGAATGAGGGCATTATGAGCAAGACCAACGAATCCTTGATGCAACGCCGTATCGCCGCCGTCCCACGTGGCGTTGGCCAGATCCACCCGATCTTCGTCGAGTCGGCGAAGAACGCGACGGTAATCGACGTTGAAGGCCGCGAACTGATCGACTTCGCTGGCGGCATTGCCGTACTCAACACCGGCCACCTGCACCCGAAAGTGGTTGCCGCTGTGCAAGAGCAGCTGACCAAGGTCAGCCACACCTGCTTCCAGGTGCTGGCCTACGAGCCCTACGTCGAGCTGTGCGAAAAGATCAACAAGCTGGTCCCAGGCGACTTCGAGAAGAAGACCCTGCTGGTCACCTCCGGCTCCGAAGCCGTTGAAAACGCCGTGAAGATCGCCCGCGCCGCCACTGGCCGTGCCGGCGTCATCGCCTTCACTGGCGGCTACCACGGCCGCACCATGATGACCCTGGGCCTGACCGGCAAAGTCGTGCCGTACTCGGCCGGCATGGGCCTGATGCCAGGTGGCGTGTTCCGCGCGCTGTTCCCGAGCGAGCTGCACGGTGTCAGTGTTGACGACGCCATTGCCTCGGTCGAGCGCATCTTCAAGAACGATGCCGAGCCGCGTGATATCGCTGCCATCATCCTCGAGCCGGTACAAGGCGAAGGCGGCTTCCTGCCAGCGCCTAAAGAGCTGATGAAGCGCCTGCGCGCGCTGTGCGACCAGCACGGCATCCTGCTGATCGCTGACGAAGTACAGACCGGCGCTGGCCGTACTGGCACCTTCTTCGCCATGGAGCAGATGGGCGTCGCGCCTGACCTGACCACCTTCGCCAAGTCCATCGCTGGCGGCTTCCCGCTGGCCGGTGTGTGCGGCAAGGCCGAATACATGGACGCCATCGCCCCGGGCGGCCTGGGCGGCACCTACGCCGGTTCGCCGATCGCTTGCGCGGCGGCCCTGGCGGTTATCCAGGTGTTCGAGGAAGAAAAACTGCTGGACCGCAGCAAGGCTGTTGGCGAGCACCTGACCGCTGGCCTGCGTAAGATCCAGGCTAAACACGCCATCATCGGTGACGTGCGCGGCATGGGTTCCATGATCGCGGTAGAAGTGTTCGAGAAAGGCACCCACACCCCGAACGCCGCTGCTGTTGCTCAGGTGGTGGCCAAGGCACGTGACAAGGGCCTGATCCTGCTGTCCTGCGGCACCTACGGCAACGTCCTGCGCATTCTCGTGCCGCTGACCGCCGAAGATGCCCTGCTGGACAAAGGCCTGGCCATCATCGAAGAGTGCTTCGCTGAACTCGGCTGATGTGACCCGCTTCAGAAAAAACCCGCCTCGGCGGGTTTTTTTGTGCCGTTTGCAGGCGTGTGGCGCTAAGGTTGTAAGAGGAATCCGTGGAAGCTGCGATGGATCGCGTGTCATTACTGGAGATTCGCCATGAGTGCGGCCGACCCCTTACCCCCCCGCGTGCTGATCGTCGAAAGCGACCCTTGGGTGCGCGACATGCTCAGCGAGATGCTGCTTAGCGTGCGCTGCGATGCGCGCCTGCAGATCTGCGCCGACGGCGCGCAGGCGGTCACCGCGCTGGCGGCCAACCCTGACCTGATCATCGCAGCCCGTGAACTGTCCGGCGTCGATGGCCTCGACCTGCTGCGCAAGGTGCGCGCCAAGGGCGAGCGCGCGGGCCTGCCGTTCATTCTGCTGAGCAATCGTGCCGACAGCGCCAGTGTGCGCGAAGCGTTGCCGCTGCAGCCCACCGCCTACCTGAGCAAACCGCTCGACATGGACAACCTGCGCAAGCGCCTGGAGCACCTGCTGCTCGATGCCGGTCAGCAGGTTGCCTGCCCGGTCCCGGCGCTGCAAGCGGGTGCCCGGCTGGTGGACTTTCTGGAACAGCGCCGCGCCACTGCCGATGGCGGCCCGTTGTTCGCCGATGTGGAGGTGGCGATCAAGCGCGCCCTGAACCCCCACGGCCTTGACCTCAAGGTGTTGGAGCAAGAGGTGCGCAGCGACCCGCAAATCACGGGTATGCTGATTGCCGCTGCCAACAGCGCAGCGTTGCACCGCGACGGCTCGGTGCAGACGCTGTTGCAGGCGCTGAACAAGCTCGGCAGCACCCAGAGCATGAACCTGATCCTGGGCCTTACGCTCAAGCGCAGCGCCCGCCTGAGCGACCCGCTGCTGGCGCGGCATGCGGCGCATTACTGGAACCTGTCGCTGCATACCGCCGAGTACGGCCGCACCTTGGCGCGGCAGTTGGAGGTCGACGAAGAGCGCTGTTATTGCGCCGGGCTTTTGCATTGTCTGGGCGATCTGGCGGTGTTGCGGACGTTGCAGGAGTGGCGCCTGGCCGGGGGCGAGCTGGATGAAGACCAGGTGCAATTGTCGCTCAACGAGTTCGGCGCCCCGTTCGGCTCGGCGCTACGGACTCGCTGGCGCTTGCCGCTGGATCTGCGCGAGCTCATTGCCGCTGTCTATCAACTGGGCGGCGGGGTGTATTCCCGCGAGATCCTCGCCATGAGCCTGGCCGGGCAGATGGCCCGGCTCAAGCCCAGCGCCGGGCTTGAGAAGATTGCCGGCGGCAAGACTGCGCGCTTGCTCAAGCTTGGGCTGCCCGAGCTTACCGCGCTGCGCAAGGTCAACCCGCATGCGGTGGCCGAGGAAGAGGCCGAGCGGCAGGCGGCGCTGGCCCGTGAACAGGCGGTGCCGCAGGATGAGGTGGAGGGTACGGTAGGCGAGGGGGAGGCTGTTTCGGATGAGGCTGTCAAAGCCAGCCCTGAATAGCGCTTCAGAAAATCAGCCCAGCACGATCTGATTCTTGCCCTGCCGCTTTGCCTGGTACATCGCGGCATCGGCACGGGCATACAAGGTGTCCAGCGTTGCGTCTTCATCGCGTAGGCCGGTCAACCCCTGGCTGACGGTCACACCATAGGTTTGCTCGCCATGGCTGAAGCTCAAGCGCTGGATCTCGCGCTGCAGGCGCTCGGCGATCTGCTCGGCGACCTCTGCTGTGCAGCCGGGGAACACCGCCGCGAACTCTTCACCGCCAATGCGCCCGAACAGGTCGCCCCGGCGTAGCACGGCCTTGCCACTGTCGGCGATGCGTTGCAGCACCTGGTCGCCTTCCTGGTGGCCGTAGCTGTCGTTGATAAGTTTGAAATCGTCGATGTCCAACAGCAAAAACGCCATGGGCGTGCCGTCTTCACGGGCATTCTCGAAAGCCTGCTGGGCACACTCGAAGAAGTGCCGGCGGTTGCTGCTCTGGGTGAGCACATCGGTGGTGGCCAGGCGTTGCAGTTCGCCTTCGAGCTGCTTCTTTTCGGTGATGTCTTCGGCAATGCCAACGATGATCACCCGCGGGTCACCCTCGCGCTGCTGGTTGATGTAGCACTTGTCGCTCAGCCAACGCACTTCGCCTGCGGCGTTGATGATGCGGTACTCACGGTCCTCGACGGTGCCCTTGACCAACACTTGCGCCAGGCTGCGCTCGGCGTATTCCAGGTCGTCGGGGTAGATCGCATCGCGCCATTCGTTGTAGTCGGCCATCACCAGGCTGGCGGGGCGCCCAAAAATGCGCTCGAACGCCGGGCTTACATAGATCACCTGGCGGGTTTCCCAGTCGAAGGCCCACAACGCTGCATTGACGCTGTCGAGCAGCGACGAATACAGCTGCTCGCGTTCACTGAGGCGCGCCACTTCACCCTGGGCGTGCAGCAGGGCGAGTAGTGTTTGGGCAGCCTCCGGGCGGGGGCCGCCGGTGGGCAGGGTTGGGCGGTCTTTGGCCATGAGCACGAAACGAATCTCGACGAAGGGCGTGCGGCCTGGGACCGGCCCGCCACGCGGGCGATGTGCCGGGTTTGAGTCGTTGCGCGGGGGTAAAGTTCCAGATGCCATGCCCTGTTGCAGGGCATGGCGATCAGCGGGCGTCAGGCGCCGGTGGGGCGCAGCGAGTAGGTTTTAAGCTGTGCGGCGAAGTCGCGCAGCGACTGGATACCACTGGCTTCGGCCTCGTGGACCCAGTCTTTCATGGCCGCGAGCATGTCATGGCCGTTGGCGCTGGTGCGGGCCCATATCTGCTGCAGGGCAAGGCGTTTTTCGTAGATGGTCTTCAGCGCCTGGCTGTGCGCCAGCATCGACTCGATACGCAGGTGATGACGATCCTGCAGCAGGCTGGTTTCACGCGACAGCAGGCGCTTGGCGCGGCGGAAGTGATGCCGCACCGAGGTGTCGAGATTGCCGACTTCCTGCTTCACCAGCGGCGCGATGACCAGCTTGCGGTACTGCGCCATGATCTGGAACCGGTTGTTGAGGATGGCCATGGCGGTGTCCATGTCCAGCGAGGCCTTGCCCTCGACCCGGTGCGCGATAGGCGCCACACGCTGCACCTTGGCCAGGCGCAGCATGCTCAGCAGGCGGATCCACATCCAGCCCATGTCGAACTCCCAGCGGCGCACCGACAGCTTGGCCGAGTTGGGGTAGGTGTGGTGATTGTTGTGCAGTTCTTCGCCGCCAATGATGATGCCCCACGGCACCAGGTTGGTGGCAGCGTCACGGCACTCGAAGTTGCGATAGCCCACGGCATGGCCCAGGCCGTTGACCACGCCGGCCGCCCAGAAGGGAATCCAGGCCATTTGCACGGCCCAGATGGTAATGCCGATGGTGCCGAACAACAGCAGGTCGATGACTGCCATCAAGGCGATGCCACCGAGCTTGGAGCGCGAGTAGAGGTTGCGCTCGATCCAGTCGTCCGGGCAGTTTTTGCCATAGATGCGCAGGGTTTCGGGGTTGCGTGCCTCTTCGCGGTACAGCTCGGCGCCTTTGCGCAGGACGGTGCCCAGGCCCTTGTGCACGGGGCTGTGGGGGTCGTCCGGGGTTTCGCATTTGGCGTGGTGCTTGCGGTGGATGGCTGTCCACTCGCGGGTGTTCTGCGCTGTGGTGAGCCACAGCCAGAAGCGGAAGAAATGCTTGAGGCCTGCGTTGAGTTCGAGCGCGCGGTGCGCCGAATAGCGGTGCAGGTAGATGGTCACGCTGACGATGGTCACGTGCGTCATCAGTAGGGTGACGCCGACCAGTTGCCAGGCCGACAGATCGAGCAAACCGTAATACCACATAACGGGAAAGACCCTCGGAAACACAGGGAAACAGCGGTTGCATTATCCCTTGGCAGGGAAATAAAACCAGTCGCCCTTTGGGATAGGAAGTCACAGGGTGTTTCAGCCTTTATAATGCCCCCTCAATTTCAAAGGGCTCATCCACCCGACATGTCCGTTTCCGTTCGCGACGCCTTGCGCATGGCCGCGCTTTACGTGGTGCTTTCGATCCTCTGGTTGGGGCTCTCGGAGCTGTTGTTGCAGCGTATGGCGGATACCCCGCTGGCCTTGGCCATCGGTCGGCAGATCAACCTGGTGGTCTGGGTGCTGTTCAGCGCCGTGCTGATTTTTGTCTCGCGCGCACGGCTGCTCAATTTCATCGGCGCCGGTGCACGGCTGCGCAGCGAGGACCGCGAGCGGCTGCGCATGGCGGCAGCGGTGTTCGACAGCACCCTGGAAGGGGTGCTGGTCACCGACCGTAACGGCCTGATCGTGCACGTCAACCGCGCTTTCATGCGCATTACCGGTTACCAGCAGGACGAAGTCATCGGCCAGCGCCCGAGCAAGTTCAAGTCTGGCCGCCATGGGGCTGCGTTCTACCAGCAGATCTACACCACCCTCACCGAGCAGGGCGAGTGGAGTGGCGAGATCTGGAACCGGCGCAAAAGTGGCGAGATCTACCCGCAATGGCAGACGATCCGCGCCATTTGTGACGACAGCGGCGAGCTTAGCCATTACGTGGCGGTGTTCAGCGATATCAGCGCGATCAAGCACAGCGAGCAGGAACTGGCCTTTCTGGCCCACCATGACCCGCTGACGGGCCTGCCCAACCGCCTGTTGTTCAACGACCGCGCCGAACAGGCGATTGCCGCTGCGCAGGCCAACAAGCGCGGTTGCACCTTGCTGCTGCTCGATCTTGACCACTTTCAGAGCATCAACGACGGCCTGGGCCATACCATCGGCGACCAGTTGCTCAAGCTGGTGGGCGAGCGTCTGCGTGAGGTGCTGGGCACCAGCGTTACCCTGGCGCGCCTGGGGGGCGACGAATTTGGTGTGCTGGCCGAAAACTGCCAGCAGATCGGCCATGCCGGCAAACTGGCGCAGACCATCATCGAGCGGCTGCGCGAGCCGTTTCTGTGCGATGACCATCGCCTGTTCATCAGTGCCAGCATCGGCATCAGCCTGTTCCCAAGCGATGCGCTGAGCGCCGAGCAACTGCTGCGTAACGCGGATTCTGCGCTGTTCAAGGCCAAGAACAACGGCCGCGCCTGCTATGCGTTGTACACCGAAGAGCTGACCGCCCACGCCCAGCACCGGGTAGAAACCGCAGGTGAACTGCGCCGGGCGCTGGAGCAGCAAGAGCTGCGCGTGTTCTTCCAGCCGGTGCACGACCTGTTCAGCAGCCAGATGGTCGGCGTCGAGGCGCTGGTGCGCTGGCACCACCCGGAGCGCGGCCTGGTGCCGCCGGGGGAGTTCATCCCGATTGCCGAGCGCACCGGGCTGATCGCTGAAATCGATGCCTGGGTACTTCGCCAGGCCTGCCGGCAGATGGTGCAGTGGCAGGCGCAGGGCAAGCACTTGGAGTTCGTTGCGGTGAATATCTCCAGCCGCCTGTTCGGCCAGCACGAGCTGTTCCGCGAGGTGGCCGATGTGCTGCACGACACCGGCCTGGACCCGGCGCTGCTGGAGCTGGAAGTGACCGAAAGCGCGGTGATGGAAGACCCTGAAGTGGCGCTCGAACAGTTGCACCGCCTGCGCGAATTGGGCCTGAACCTGGCCATCGATGATTTCGGCACCGGTTATTCATCACTGTTGCGCCTCAAGCGCATGCCGGTGCAGAAACTCAAGATCGACCAGGGCTTCGTCGCCGGCTTGCCGTGTGATGACGACGATGTGGCGATTGTGCGGGTGATCATCGCCCTTGCCCGCAGCATGGGCATGAAGGTGCATGCCGAAGGGATCGAGCAGGCCGAGCAGGCGCGCTTTCTGCTGGAGCAGCAGTGCCAGCTGGGGCAGGGCTACTGGTTCGGCAGGCCCGTGCCCGCGCAGGAGCTGCGCTGGGCGTAGGAGCGGCCTTGTGTCGCGATGGGCTGCAAAGCAGCCCCAGGAGGGTGCGGCTCATGCGAAATTGCCGGGGCCGCTTCGCAGCCCATCGCGGCACAAGGCCGCTCCTACACTGACCGCTTGCAGTGCGAATCAACGGTCATTCGCTCAGCCGAGCAAGCCCAGTACATCAGCGCTTGTTCAACCCCTTCGCCAGCCGGTCGCCGCCCACCTGAATAACCGCCACCAGCACCACCAGCATCACGATTACCGTCAACATGATCTGGCTGTCGAAGCGTTGGTAGCCATAGCGGTAAGCGATGTCGCCCAGCCCGCCGGCGCCAATCGCCCCGGCCATGGCGGATGAGTTGATCAGCGTTACCAAGGTGATGGTAAAGCCGCCGACGATGCCCGGCAGTGCCTCGGGCAACAGCACGTGCCAGACGATATGCCAGCGCCGGCAGCCCATGGCCTGGGCGGCTTCGATCAGGCCATGGTCGACTTCGCGCAGGCTGACTTCGGCAATGCGCGCAAAAAACGGCGTGGCGGCGATGGTCAATGGCACCACGGCCGCCCACACCCCGTAGGTAGTGCCGACCACCAGCCGGGTGAAGGGGATCAGCGCCACCATCAGGATCAGGAACGGGATCGAGCGGAACAGGTTGACGATGGCGCCCAGCACGCGGTTCAGCGCGGGCGCTTCGAAGATGCCGCCCTTGTCGCTGGTGACCAGCAGCACCGCCATCGGCACCCCGACCAGCAGCGCCACCAGCGAAGACACACCGACCATCAGCAGGGTGTCGAGCAAGCCTTGCAGCAGGCGATCAATCCACATGGCCCAACACCTCCACATCGGCGGCCCAGCGGCGCGCGCGTTCGAGTAGTTGCGCGGTGCCCAGCGGCGAGCCGCGCACCGCAAGTATCAATTGCCCCAGCGCATGCTCGCCGATGGTCTCGATGCCGCCTTGCAGCAGCCGCACCGTCCCGCCCAGCTCGGCGAACAGCTCGCTCAGTTGCGGCTCGCCGACCAGTTGCAGGCGTAGCACCACGGCGGCGCTTTGGCTGCTGGGGCTGGCGCGCAGGCTACCTTGCAGGCTGGCCGGCAGCCGCGCTTGAAGCGGTGCCAGCAAGGTGCGGGTGACGTCGTGGCGCGGCGCGCCGAACACCTGCCAGACCTCACCCTGTTCCACCACCGCGCCGCGTTCCAGCACCACCACGCGGTGGCAGATATCGCGGATCACCGCCATTTCGTGGGTGATCAGCACCACGGTCAGGCCCAGGCGCGCGTTGATATCGCGCAGCAGCTCAAGAATCGAGGCAGTGGTCTCTGGGTCCAGCGCCGAGGTGGCTTCATCGCACAGCAGAATTTCCGGGTCATGCACCAGCGCCCGGGCGATGCCGACCCGCTGCTTCTGCCCGCCAGACAACTGCGCCGGGTACACATGGTGCTTGTCGGTCAGGCCCACCAGCTCCAGCAACTCGCGCACCTTGCGCTGGCGCTCAGGTTTGCCGACCCCGGCCACCTTCAGCGGCAGCTCGACGTTCTGCCACACGGTCTTGGCCGACATCAGGTTGAAGTGCTGGAAGATCATGCCGATGCGCCTGCGCAGCGCGACCAACTGGTTTTCGTCGAAGGGCGCGATATCCACCTGGTCGATCAGCACCCGGCCTTGGCTCGGCTGTTCCAGGCGATTGATAGTGCGCAGCATCGATGACTTGCCGGCGCCGCTGCGGCCAATGATGCCGAAGATCTCGCCACGGCGGATGTTCAGGTCGATGCCGTGCAGCGCAGGCTGGGCCTGGCCGGGGTAGGTCTTGCCCAGGCCGATGAAGCGCACATGGGCCTGATTGACCTCCGGGCGCAGCACCTGCTCGGTGGCAAGCGCGGGTGTGCTGTGCGCAGTAGGCGCCTTGAGGGCGCGGGCCTGGCTCATGTCACCCTTCCCAGCCGGCCTGGTACAGCGAACCGTGGGCTTTGTCGAGCGCGGCACGCACGGCTGGCGAGTGCTGGTAGATGTCGACGAACTTGGCCAGGCGCGGGTCGTTTTTCTCTTGTGGGCGGATGACGAACTGGATCACGTATTCCTTGTTTTCCAGGCCGTCGAACAGCAGCGCCGAGGTGGCATCGAAGGTGTTGGCCAGGCGGATGTACGCCGGGTAGCCCTGCACCAGATCGGCGTCATCGTAGGCCCGCACCAGTTGTACCGCCTCCACCTGCAGAATCTTGATTTTCTTCGGGTTGGCGATGATGTCGTCTTCGGTGGCCTTGTAGCCGACCCCGGGCTTGAGGGTAATCAGCCCGGCCTTGGCCAGCAGTTGCAGGCCGCGCCCGCTGTTGATCGGGTCGTTGGCGATGGCAACGCTGGCGCCTTCGGGCAGCTCGGCAAAGCTTTTGTACTTTTTCGAGTACAGGCCGACGTTGTTGATGATGCCGGGCGCATAGGGCACCAGGTTGAAGCCGGCGGCGGCCTTGGCGTTTTCCAGGAATGGAATGTGCTGGAAGTAGTTCACGTCGATGTCGCCGCTGTTAAGGCTCACGTTCGGCGCGATCCAGTCGCTGAACTCGATCAGCTTCACCTCAAGGCCTTGTTTGTGGGCCTCTTCGACGGCGGCTTCCAGAGGGATGGCGAATGCTGCCGTGGTGCCGATTTTCAGCGGCTCGGCGGCAAGTACCGTGGCCGACAGGCCGAGGCCCAGGGCAATGGCCGCAACGGGCCGGAACAGTTTTTCAAGCATGGTGCAAAGCTCCAGTCGGGGCGGTTTGGGGTGTGCGGTAGGTAGCGCCTGGGTGGTCGGCAGGCAGGTGCGGATGGTCGCTGGCGAAGAGTTTTTCGCGCAGCGTGCCCTCGGCGTAGGCGGTCTTGTAGCGGCCGCGCTGTTGCAGTTGCGGGACCACCAGGTCGATGAAGGCCTCGAAGCTTTCCGGGGTGACAGTGCGGGTCAGGTTGAAGCCGTCCAGGCCGGTGTCGTCGATCCAGCTGATCAATTGCTCGGCCACCTGCTCGGGTGAGCCGACCAATGTCACGTAGCGCCCGCCAAGGGCGTGCTGTTGCAGCAGGCGCCGGCGCGTCCAGGCGTTTTCCTGCAACTGGCGGGTGGCGGACTGGATGGCGTTGCCTTTGCTGAAGGCAATCGGCTCGTCCAGCTCGAAGGCCGCGAAGTCGATGCCGGTGGAGGCGGCAAAGTGCGCGACCCCGGCCTCGGGGCTGGCATAGCGCAGGTACTCGGCGTGGCGCTCGTGGGCTTGCTGCTCGGTCGACGCGACGATCACTGTGATGCCCATGAATACTTTGATGGCATGCCCATCGCGGCCCGCGGCGCTGGCAGCCGCGCGCACCTTGTCGACCTGGGCGCGGGTGCCGGCCTTGTCCTGGCCGCTGATGAACACGCATTCGGCATGCTGGCCGGCAAAACCCAGGCCCCGTGCCGAGCTGCCGGCCTGGAACAACACCGGCGTGCGCTGCGGCGAGGGCTCGCACAGGTGGTAGCCTTCGACATCGTAGAACTCGCCGTGGTGGCGCACCTTGCGCACCTTGGCCGGGTCCGCGTACACCCGCTGGGCGCGGTCAGCCAGCACGGCATCGTCGTCCCAGCTGCCTTCGAGCAGTTTGTAGAGTACTTGCAGGTATTCGTCGGCCTGGTCGTAGCGGCGGTCGTGCTCGGGCTGCGCGTGCAGGCCCATGGCGCGGGCGGCGCTGTCCAGGTAGCCGGTGACGATGTTCCAGCCCACCCGGCCATTGCTCAGGTGGTCGAGGGTCGAAAGCCGCCGGGCGAACAGGTACGGCGCCTCGTAGGTGAGGTTGGCGGTGATGCCGAAGCCCAGGTTGCGGGTCACGCCAGCCATGGCCGAGACCAGCAGCAGCGGGTCGTTGACCGGCAACTGGATGGACTCCTTGAGGGTCACGTCCAGCGACTGGCCATAGACATCGTAGGTGCCGACGATATCGGCAATGAACAACCCGTCGAACAGGCCGCGCTCGAGCAACTGCGCCAGCTCTGTCCAGTAGGCCAGGGTCTTGTACTGGGTGGAGGTGTCGCGCGGATGGGTCCACAGCCCATGGTTGATGTGGCCGATGCAGTTCATGTTGAACGCATTGAGCAGAATCTGCCTGGCCATCAGATGGTCCCCCGGCGTGGCGGGTTTTCGTCGTTGAGGTAGTAGTTGCCGATGGCGTGGTATTTCCAGCGCACCGGGTCGTGCAGGGTGTGCACGCGGGCGTTGCGCCAGTGGCGGTCGAGGTTGTGCTCGGCCAATGTGGCCTGGCTGCCGGCCAGTTCGAACAGTGTGGTGCCGGCGGCCAGCGAGATTTCGGTGCTGATCGCCCGCGCCTCGGCCACGGCGATGGACGCGGCGGCGACGTTGTCGGCGCTGCTGTCGTGTTGGGCGCGGTCGAGGATCTCTCCGGCGCGTTCCAGCAAGGCTTCGGTGGCGTGCAAGCGGATCGCCAGGTGGCCGAAGCTCTTGAGCGTCAGTGGGTCATCGCAGGCTTTGTCCAGGCCGGAATCGACCCAGGGCCGGCTGCGGGTGCGCACGAAGTGCAGGGCGTCTTCGAAGGCTGCGCGGGCAATGCCGGTGTCGATGGCTGCGTGGAGAATCTGCGCCAGTGGGCCGACCGTGGTTGGGCGCTCGAAGGCGCTGCCGAACGGCACCACGTCTTCGCTACGCACCTGCACGTTGTCGAATACCACCGAGCCGCTGCCGGTGGTGCGTTGGCCGAAGCCGCTCCAGTCATCGATCACTTGCAGGCCGTGGCTGTCGGCGGGGACGAAGGCCAGGTGCTGGGCATCCTGTTCATCGATGACCAAGGTCGGGATACGTTGGGCGTACAAGGCGCCAGTGCAGTAGAACTTGCGGCCATTGATGCGCAACTGGTCGCCGTCGCGGGTCAGGCGGGTGGTGCGCTCGTGGGCATTCTTGGTGCCGATTTCGGCCAGGGCATTGCCGAAACGCCGGCCCGCCAGCACTTCGGCGTACAGGCGCTGCTGTTGTTCGGGGGTACCGTTAACGCGCAGCACTTCCAGGGCGTAGTAGTGGTTCTGCGGGATCTGCCCGATGGAGGCGTCGGCCTGGGCGATGCGGGCAACGACCTTGGCCAGGGTGGCGTTGGACACGCCCGCGCCGCCAAAGGCCTTGGGCACGCTGATGCCCCACAGGCCCGATTGCACGAAGCGGTCGAGTTCGGCGTGGGGCAGGCGGCGCTCGCGGTCGCGGGTGGCGCTTTCAGGGCGCAGCAGCACGGCGATTTCTTCGGCGACAGCCAGGGCCTGGGCGTCGCTGGTGATAAGGGATGCAGTCATGGTGCTCTCCGAGGGCCCATCGCGGGGCAAGCCCGCTCCCACAAGGGGGCTGGCTTGCCGGTTGATGGGCAATGTTTCAGATCCAGGAATGGCGGGCGGGCAGGGTGCCGTTGAGGTAGTAGGCGCCGACCGCGTGGTACTTCCAGCGCACCGGGTCATGCAGGGTGTGCACCCGGGCATTGCGCCAGTGCCGGTCCAGGTTGAATTCGGCAAGGCTGGCGCGGCTGCCGGCCAGCTCGAAGAGCTTTTCGCTGGCTTGCAGGGCGATCTCGGTGGTGAGCACCTTGGCTTCGGCCACGGCAATCGAGGCACGGGCGGCGGAGGCGGCGTCGATGGGCGCGGCGTTGACTTCGTCAAGCACCCTGCCGGCCTTGCGCAGCAGCGCCTCGGCGGCATGCAAGTCGAGTTTCAGGCGGCCGATGTCGGCGATGACGTAAGGGTCATCGCTGGCGCGCTCGACCTTGGCTTCGATCCACGGCCTGGATTTTTCACGTACAAAGGCGATGGCGTCGTTGATGGCGGCTTCGGCAATGCCTGCGTCGATGGCCGCCTGCACCAGCTGCGAGCTGGCGCCCTGGATATTCGGCACGTCACGCTGGCGCCAGTTGTCCAGCACCAGCTCTGCCTCTACCGGTACCTGGTCCAGCAACACGGTGCCGCTGGCGGTGGTGCGTTGGCCGAAGCCTGACCAGTCGTCGACGATGCGCAGGCCAGGGCTGCCACGGCGCACGAACGCCAGGCGCTGGCGGCCTTGGTCATCCAGTGCCTTGACCGTGACCCAGTGCGCGTACAGGGCGCCGGTGGAATAGAACTTCTCGCCGCTGACGACAAAACCTTCGCCTTCGCGGGTGATGCGCGCCTTGAGGGTGAGGGTGTCCTTGGTGCTGCGCTCGGGGCCGGCATTGCCGATACGCCAGCCGTCCAGCACCGAGCGGAAGATGCGTTGCTTCTGCGCTTCGGTGGCGGTCAGGTTGACCAGTTGCAGCATGCCGAACTGGTTCTGCGGGATTTGCCCCAGCGCCGGGTCTGCGGCGCTGATCAGGCGGAATACTTCGGCAGTGGTTTCGAAGGAGACTTGCGGGCCGCCATAGGCCTTGGGCACGCTGATGCTGCCCAGGCCGCTGCGGGTGAACTGTTCGATTTCTGCCCACGGCAGCTTGCGTTGCTGATCGCGGCGCGAGGCTTGCTGGCGGGCGGCCTCGGCCAGTTCGCGGGCGGCTTGCAGGGCTTCTGCGTCGTTGCGCAGCACCTTGGCCGGCAGCAGCGGTGGCGAGCTGTCGATATCGCTATGCAGGGGTTTGGTTGGCTGGCTGGACATCAGTGCCGCTCCTTGGCTGCACTCAATGCCCTGGCGTTACGCACTGGGGTGATTGTGACCCTGACCATCGTTGACCTCACAAAATAGTTGGGGCCGCCTTATTGGTTGGCGGCCGACGTTTGCTGGTCCGGTGGTCCGGTGGATATACCCTAATGGCTTATTAAAAGTTTATGAACTAACTCTTTGGAATATGAATAGAAGAGCTGGGTTGGTGGTTTTGCACAAGTCTGCTCTGCTCCCATCGCAAAACCATAAGCGACGCGGTCTTTTGTGTAGGAGCGGCCTTGTGCCGCGATGGGCTGCAACGCAGCCCCAGTGTCTGTGCTTCATGCGCAATCGCTGGGGCTGCGTTGCAGCCCATCGCGGCACAAGGCCGCTCCTACCGTGTAAAGCTGTATCAATCCTGCGCTGCTGCAGTACCCAGGAACTTGCTCAGAAACTGCCGCGTGCGCTCCTGCTGGGGGTTGGCGAACAGCGCCTTGGCCTCACCCTGCTCGACGATCACGCCCTTGTCGAAAAACACCACGCGGTTGGCCACATCCCGGGCAAAGCTCATCTCATGGGTGACGATGACCATGGTGCGTTTCTCTTCGGCCAGGCCACGAATGGTTTCCAGCACTTCGCCCACAAGCTCCGGGTCGAGCGCCGAGGTGGGTTCGTCGAACAGGATCACCTCAGGCTCCATGGCCAGCGCCCGGGCGATGGCCACGCGCTGCTGCTGGCCACCGGACAGGCGCCGCGGGTAGGCGTCTTCACGCCCGGCCAGGCCAACCTTGGCCAGTAGCCTTCGGCCAAGCTCGATGGCTTGCTCACGCGGGGTCTTCTTGACGATCACCGGCCCCTCGATGACGTTTTCCAGGGCCGTGCGGTGCGGGAACAGGTTGAAGTTCTGGAACACGAACCCGGCCTGCTGGCGCAGACGGCGGATCGCGCCTTGCTGGCTGCCCAGCGACACGTTGGCGTCGATACGGATGTCGCCCACCTGGATGCGCCCGGCGTCGGGGGTTTCCAGCAGGTTCAGGCAGCGCAGGAAGGTGGTCTTGCCCGAGCCGCTGGGGCCGATGATGGCCACCACTTCGCCAGGCTGCACGGTCAGGTCGATGCCCTTGAGCACGGTCTGGCCATTGAACCGCTTGGTCAGGCCTTCTACTACGATCATCTTCAGCGCTCCACGTCGTGCTGGTTGACCCGCGCTTCCATGCGGTTCTGGAAGTGCGCAAGGATGCTGCAGAGGACCCAGTAGATCACTGCCACCGCCACGTACATGGTGAACACTTCAAGGGTACGCGCGGTAATCAGCTGCGCCTGGCGGAACAGCTCGGGCACCTGGATGGTGGCCGCCAGCGCGGTGTCCTTGACCAGCGAGATAAAGCTGTTGCCCAACGGCGGCAGGGCTGTGCGCAGCGCCTGCGGCAGGATCGCCCGGCGCATGGCCTGGGTGCGGGTCATGCCGATGGACGCTGCAGCTTCCCACTGGCCACGGTCGATCGAGGAGATCGCCGCACGCAGGATTTCACAGATATACGCCGCCATGTTCAGCGACAGGCCGATCAGCGAGGCGGGGATGGGGTCGAGTTCGATGCCGATCTGCGGCATGCCGAAGTAGATCACGAACAGCTGCACCAGCAGCGGCGTGCCTCGGAAGAACGACACATAGATACGCGCCAGCCAGTCCAGCGGCAGGATCTTCGACAACCGCATCAGCGCCAGGGCAAAGCCCAGCACCAGGCCGAAGAACATGCCGCCAACGCTGAGCAGCACCGTGTAGCCTGCGCCCTTCAACAGGAAGGGCGCGGAGTCGGCAACGAGTTGCAGGCTTTCAGGGATCATTGGGTGACATCAGCACCGAAGTATTTCTCGGACAGCTTGGCCAGGGTGCCGTCAGCCTTGAGCTTGTCCAGCGCCTTGTTGATGGCGGCCAGCAGCTCCGGTTCACCTTTGCGCAGGGCTACGCCGCTTTCGAGGCGCGAGAAGGCATCGCCAGCCAGCTGGGTGTCCTTGGCTTTTTGCGCGTATTCGAGTGCGGCCAGGCGGTCGACCAGAATGGCGTCGATACGGCCGTTGCGCAGGTCGGCAAACTTGCTTGGGTCGTCTTCGTAGGTGCGCACGTCAGCCTTAGGCACGTCCTTTTTCACCCACTGCTCGTAGTTGGTGCCCAGGCCCACACCGACCTTTTTGCCGGCCAGGTCCTGTGCGCTCTTGATGTTCAGCTGCTCGGCCTTTTTCTTCAGGATCAGCGCCTGGATGCCGGAGATCGTGTAAGGCTCGGAGAAGTCGTATTTCTTCTTGCGCTCGTCAGAGATGGTCACCTGGTTGATGACGACGTCCAGCCGCTTGGACTCCAGGGCCGCAAGGATGCCGTCCCACTTGGTTGGTTGCACCTTAGCCTTGACGCCAAGCTCCTTGGCCAGCAGCTCGGACAGCTCGACTTCGAAGCCGGTGAGCTTGCCGTTTTCGTCCTGGAAGCTGAACGGTGGGTAGGTGCCTTCGAGGCCGACGTTGATCACGCCCTTTTCCTGGATGGTCTTCAGTTGCTCGCCGGCAAAGGCCTGGCCGAGCAGGCCTGCACCCAGCAGCAGCGCCAGGCTTGCGTTGAGGATCGGTTTGGCGAATCTGGTCATGTGTGGCCCCGCGCTTGTGGTGTAAGTAGTGGGTGGCAACTATAAAGGTGGGCTGTATAGGCCTGGAAATAATAAAAAAACCGGTTGTTATTCCCTGTGAGCAGATTGCCATCCCGTGGCAGGGTTGAGGGTAGTCACGAATGGACGGCCCGTCAGCGTTGCTTATGCCCGACTGCGCGCAGAATGGAATAAAGCGTTGTTTTTTCCAAGAGGGGGATTTGTCGTATGGTGATGGCACTACAACTCTGAGCACTTGTGGGAGCGGGCTTGCCCCGCGAGCGCCATCGCGGGGCAAGCCCGCTCCCACGGGGACAAGCACCCGGAAAATGGCCTGGCAGGAGAACACCGTGAGCGAACACCCAATATCCATGCAGTGGCAGCTGCCTGCCATTGTCAGTGGCCTGCGTAGCGCCCGTGAACAGTGGCGCAGTGGCAATGGCCGGTGCAGCGGCGAGCATGGCGGGCGTGAATTGCCCTCGCGCGAGGCGCTGCGCCAGATCCTCGAACACCTGTGCGGTGCGCTGTTCCCGATGCGCCTGGGGCCTGTGGACCTGCGCGAAGAAAGCGAAGATTTCTATGTTGGCCACACCCTCGACGTGGCCCTCACCGCACTGCTGGCGCAGGCGCGCCTGGAGCTGCGCTACGCGGCCCGCCACGGCAAGGCCGACGTCGAGAACGTCGACGCCCATGCCCTGCGCCTGATTCAGGGCTTTGCAGCCGCCTTGCCGCAGCTGCGCGTGCTGCTGGACACCGATGTGCTGGCCGCCTACCACGGCGACCCGGCTGCGCGCAGCGTCGATGAAGTGCTGCTGTGCTACCCCGGCATTCTTGCGGTGATTCACCATCGCCTTGCGCACCATTTGTACCAGGCTGGCCTGCCGCTGCTGGCGCGGATCATTGCGGAGCTTGCACACTCGGCGACCGGCATCGACATCCACCCCGGGGCGCAGATTGGCCAGAGCTTCTTCATCGACCATGGCACCGGCGTGGTGATTGGCGAGACGGCGATCATTGGCGAGCGGGTGCGGATTTACCAGGCTGTGACGCTGGGCGCCAAGCGCTTCCCCAGCGACGAATCGGGCACCCTGCACAAGGGCCTGGCGCGTCACCCGATTGTCGAGGACGACGTGGTGATCTATGCCGGTGCGACCATTCTGGGCCGCATCACCATCGGCAAAGGCTCGACCATCGGCGGTAACGTCTGGCTGACCCGCAGCGTGCCGGCTGAAAGCAACATCACCCAGGCCAATCTGCAGCTTGATTGCGAGGGTAAAAAGGCGCTTTGAGCAGTCGCGGCTCGACGCGGTCAGGCGTGTAGGAGCGGCCTGGTGCCGCGAAAGGCTGCGAAGCAGCCTCAGGGTATGTGCCTTATGCAAGATCGCAGGGTCGCCGGGGGCGCTTCGCACCCCTTTCGCGGCACAAGGCCGCTCCTACAAAGACCGCACTCAGCTGCGTTTTTGATGTCTGTGACATGACCCGTATGCAACCAGGGCGGCACCGCCGCTCAGCCCTTGCGGGTCGCATTGATAGTCAATCCATGTTTAACTTGAACGCTTGTTCAACGAAAAAACGCTGGTCCATTGCTGGTGTTCAAAAGGAGGATTTGCCTTTGCTGAACCCGTTCAATCCGCACCTCCCGTGCCACGAGGTGCCTGTTCGATGAGTGCATCAACCCCCTCCCTTGCCAACGGCAAGGTCCGCATGAACCCCCCGGTGTTCTACTTCGCGGCAAGCTTCATTCTGATCTTCGGCCTTGTTGTCATCGCCTTCCCACAGGCCTCTGGCGAGTGGCTGATGGCTGCGCAAAACTGGGCGGCCAACACGGTCGGCTGGTACTACATGCTGGCCATGACCTTGTACCTGGTGTTCGTGGTGGTTACCGCGCTGTCGGGCTACGGCAAGATCAAGCTCGGCGCCGACCATGACGAGCCCGAATTCAGTTATCTGTCCTGGGCGGGCATGCTGTTTGCCGCCGGTATCAGCATTACGCTGTTCTTCTTCTGCGTCTCCGAACCGCTGACCCATATGCTCCAGCCCCCGGTGGGCGAGGCGGGTACGGCCGAGGCTGGGCGCCAGGCGATGCAGATACTGTTCCTGCACTGGGGCCTGCATGGCTGGGGCGTGTTTGCCTTCGTCGGCATGGCGCTGGCCTACTTCGCCTACCGCCACAACCTGCCGCTGGCGCTGCGTTCGGCGCTATACCCGCTGATCGGCAAGCGCATCAACGGGCCGATCGGCTATGCAGTGGATGGCTTCGGCATCATCGCCACGGTGTTCGGCCTGGGCGCCGACATGGGCTTTGGCGTGCTGCACCTGAACGCTGGCCTGGATTACTTGTTCGGTATCAGCCACAGCCAGTGGGTGCAGGTGCTGCTGATTACCCTGATGATGGGCGCTGCGGTGGCCGTGGCAGTAGCCGGGGTCGAGAAGGGCGTGCGGGTGATGAGCGACATCAACCTGTTCCTGGCCTGCGCGCTGTTGCTGTTCGTGCTGTTTGCAGGCCCTACCCAGCACCTGTTCAACACCCTGATCCAGAACCTTGGCGATTATCTGGGCGCCTTGCCGCGCAAGAGCTTCGATGTTTACGCCTATGGCGAGCAGCGCGACTGGCTGGGCGGCTGGACGGTGTTCTACTGGGCCTGGTGGATTGCCTGGGCGCCGTTCGTTGGGCTGTTCATTGCGCGCATTTCGCGCGGGCGTACCATCCGCGAGTTCGTCTTCGGCGTGCTGCTGATTCCGCTGGGCTTCACCCTGGCGTGGATGTCGATCTTCGGCAACAGCGCGCTCGACCAGGTGATCAACCACGGCATGACCGCGCTGGGCCAGTCGGCCATCGACAACCCGTCGATGAGCCTGTACCTGCTGCTTGAGACCTACCCGTGGAGCAAGACGGTGATCGCCGTGACGGTGTTCATCAGTTTCGTGTTCTTCGTCACCTCCGCCGACTCCGGCACCGTGGTGCTGTCGACGCTTTCGGCCAAAGGCGGCGATGCCGACCAGGACGGGCCGAACTGGCTGCGCATCTTCTGGGGTGCAAT
Organism: Pseudomonas sp. SWRI51; assembly: GCF_014268825.1. Taxonomy (NCBI): domain Bacteria; kingdom Pseudomonadati; phylum Pseudomonadota; class Gammaproteobacteria; order Pseudomonadales; family Pseudomonadaceae; genus Pseudomonas; species Pseudomonas sp. SWRI51. The sequence goes on from NZ_JABWRG010000021.1 coordinate 34,806, forward strand.
GACCGCGCTGGTGACCAGCGGCCTGCTGTTTGCGGGCAGCATCGACTCATTGAAGTCGGCGGTGGTGCTGACGTCGTTGCCGTTCTCGCTGATTCTGCTGTGCATGATGTGGGGCCTGCACAAGGCCTTCTATCTGGAGAGCCAGCGGCAGATTGCGCAGATGCACTCGCTGGCGCCGTTTGCCCAGTCGCGCCGTGGCCGTGGTGGCTGGCGGCAGCGCCTGAGCCAGGCTGTGCACTTCCCGTCACGTGATGAGGTGTATCGCTTCATGGACGACGTGGTGCGCCCGGCCATCGACGACGTGCGCGAGGTGTTCGAGCAGAAGGGCCTGGTGCTGGTGACCCAGGACGACCCGAGCCATGACAATGTCAGCCTCAAGGTGGGCCATGGCGAGGAACAGCCGTTCATTTACCAGGTGCAGATGCGCGGCTACTTCACGCCGTCGTTCGCGCTGGGTGGGCTGGGGGCGCAGGAGTTGAAGAACCGCCGTTATTACCGGGCGGAGGTGTACTTGAGCGAAGGCAGCCAGAACTACGACCTGGTGGGCTACAGCAAAGAGCAGATCATCAACGACATCCTCGACCAGTACGAGCGGCACATGCAGTACCTGCATCTGGTCCGCTGATAGCGTCCCCAGGGCTTACGCGGTCAATGTAGGAGCGGCCTTGTGTCGCGAAAGGGCTGCGAAGCGGCCCCCGCGATCTTGCATGAAAAGGCGATCCTGGGGCTGCTTCGCAGCCCATTCGCGACACAAGGCCGCTCCTACACAAAGACTGCGTCGCTTGTTGCCTCGCTACGGAACTTCAGAACGGCGCATCCCCCAGAATCGTCGCCCGGTGCATCACCCGCCGATTCGGCCGGTAATCATCCACCGCAAAGTGCTGGGTCACGCGGTTATCCCAGAACGCCACGTCGTTTTGCTGCCAACGCCAGCGAATGCTGAACTCTGGCCGGGTGGCATGGGCAAACAACAATTTCAGCAACGCCTCGCTCTCGTATTCATTGAGCTCGTTGATGCGCGTGGTGAACCCTTCATTGACGAACAACGCCTTGCGCCCGCTGACCGGATGGGTGCGCACCACCGGGTGCGTCAGCGGCGGGTTGTTGCGCCGTGCCGCTTCCCAGCGCGCCAGGTCTTCAGGCGTGGTGCCAAAGCGCTCAAGCGGGAATGACTTGGTGAAATCGTGGGTGGCCGTGAGGCCATCAAGCATTTGGCGCAGCGGCGCCGAAAGTGCTTCAAACGCCGCAATGCCACTGGCCCACAGGGTATCGCCACCGTAGGCCGGCAGTTGCTTGGCGCTGAGCACCGCACCCAGCGCCGGGGTGGGTAAAAAGGTCACGTCGGTGTGCCACACGGCGTTGTCGCGCACGTCGGTCACGGCGGTGTCGAGCACCAGCACCTGCGGGGTTTCGGGCACGTTGGGGTAGATCGGGTGGATATGCAGGTCGCCGAAGCGCGCGGCAAAGCGGGCTTGCTGCGCCGGGGTGAGCGGCTGCTCGCGCAGGAACAGCACCTGGTGCTTCAGCAGCGCCTGCTCGATGGCGTCACGCTCCTGGGCGGTGATCTCGCGGCTGATATCCACACCGCTGATCTGCGCGCCCAGGGCCGGGCTCAAGGGGGTAATGGTCAGGCTCATGGTTGGCTCTCTCAGTGGCTCTGCCCGTGCCAGGGCACCAGCTTGCGTTGCAGGGCGCGCAGGCTCATTTCCAGCGCGAAGGCGATCAGGGCTATCAGCAGGATGCCCAGTACCACCACATCGGTGACCAGAAACTGCGCCGCCGACTGCACCATGAAGCCCAGCCCGCTGGTTGCGGCGATCAGCTCGGCGGCCACCAAGGTCGACCAGCCGACGCCCAGGCCGATGCGCACGCCGGTCAGAATGTCCGGCAAGGCGCTAGGCAAAATCACATGACGGATCAATTGCGCTCGGCTGGCGCCCAGCGACTGCGCGGCACGCAGCTTGGCCGGGTCGACGGTGCGTACCCCGGTGGCAGTGGCAATGGCAATGGGGGCAAAGATCGCAAGATAAATGAGCAATACCTTCGACAGCTCGCCGATGCCGCACCAGATCACGATCAGCGGCAGGTAGGCCAGCGGCGGGATGGGCCGGTAGAACTCGATCAACGGGTCGAAAATGCCACGGGCCACGCGGTTGCAGCCAATGGCGATGCCCACCGGGATTGCGCTCAGGGTTGCCGCCAGCAGCGCCACGCCGATGCGCCCAAGGCTTGCGCCAAGGTGCTGCCACAGGCTTGCGTCCATGTAACCCTGGGTCAGCAAGCTCCAGCCTTTGCCCAGAATGTCGGCAGGCGAGGGCAGGAATAGCGGCTCGACCCATCCGGCAGCCGTCACCAGCCACCAGACCAGCAACAACGTCGCCAAGGTCAGCGTGCTGATCCAGCGGGTGGACAGGCTGCGCGGTGGGTTGCTGGCCGTTTGCGCAACGGCTTCGGGCTTGCCGGTGACCGGCAGGTTCAGGCTGCTCATGCGGGCTCCTGCAGGGTCTGGCGTTGTGAGAACACCCGCGCCAGCACATGCTCGCGGGTTTCGATGAAACGCGGGTCGGACTTGATCGCACGGGCTGGCTCACCGGCGGCGTAGCGCTGGCCAAAGTCCAGGTGCAGGCGCTCGACCACGCGCCCGGGGTTGGGCGCCAGCAGCACCAGTTCGGTGGCCAGAAACACGGCTTCTTCGATGTCGTGGGTAATCAGGAACACCGGCTTGGCCGTGCGTTGCCACACCTGCAGCAGCAATTCCTGCATCTGTTCGCGGGTAAAGGCATCGAGGGCGCCGAACGGCTCGTCCATCAGCAGCACCCGTGGGTCGGCGGCCAGCGCCCGGGCCAGGCCCACGCGCTGTTTCTGCCCACCCGACAATTGCCACACACGGCGTTGGGCAAAACCTTCGAGGTCGACCAGCTTGAGCATTTCACGGGCCTTGGCTTCGCGCTGCTGGCGCGGCACGCCGGCCAGCTCAAGGCCAAAGGCGACGTTGCCCAGCACGTCCTGCCAAGGCAGCAGGGCATCGTCCTGGAACACCACGCCACGCTCGGCGCCCGGCCCTTGCACCGGCACGCCATCCAGGGTGATGCGCCCGCCACTGGGGGCGACGAAGCCTGCAATCAGGTTGAGTAGCGAGGTCTTGCCGCTGCCGGACGGCCCAAGGGCCACCAGCAGCTGGCGCGGGCCCAGCGAGAGGTCGATGTCGGCCAGCACCGGGGTGCTGGCGCCGGGGTACTGTGCGCTGATGCGCTCCAGTTCAAGCAAGGCCATGACGGGCTCCGGTCTGCGGGCAGGTTAGTTGGGCAGGAACTGCTTGCTGACGTAGGGCGCGTAGTCCGGCAGCACCGCATCGACCTTGCCCTGCTGCTTGAGGAAGGTAGCGGTGTCGGTCAGCGCCTGGGTGGTCGGCGCGCCGAGCGCAGCGGCCTGGTCAGCCGCCAGCGGGTAGACGTTGCCCTGCAGCAATACCGGGATGTCGGTAGGTTTGGCGCCGGACAGCTTGGCCAGTTTGGCGATGTTGTCGGGGTTGGCCAGCCAGGCTTTCGGGTCTTTGCGGTAGTCGGCGTAGGCGTCCAGGGTGACTTTGGCGAAGGCCTTGACCACCTCGGGGTGCTTGGCGGCGAAGTCCTTGCGTACGATCCACGCGTCGAAAGTGGGGGCGCCTTTGCTGGCCAGTTCGCCCGAGGTGATCAGCACCTTGCCGTTCTCCTTGGCAACGCCCAGCGCCGGGTCCCACACGTAGGTGGCATCGATGTCGCCACGCTTCCAGGCGGCGATGATGGCCGGTGGCGCGAGGTTGAGAATCTGCACTTTCGAGGGGTCGATGTTCCAGTTCTTCAGCGCCGCCAACAGGCTGTAATGGCCGGTGGAAACGAACGGCACGGCGATTTTCTTGCCGATCAGGTCTTGCGGGGTCTTGATGCTGTCGCGGGCGACCAGCGCTTCACCGGCGCCGATCTGCGTGGCGATCAGGAAGGTTTCCACCGGCAGCTTGCGGGTGGCGGCGGCGGCCAGCGGGCTGGAGCCGAGGTAGCCGATCTGCACATCGCCGCTGGCAACCGCGGTGATCACATCGGCGCCGTTATCGAACTTGCGCCAGTCGATGCTGGCCTTGCTGGCTTTTTCGTAGTCGCCGTCCACCTGCGCCACTTTGGCCGGGTCGACGGTGGTCTGGTAGGCAACGGTCAGGTCGGCGGCATGGGCCAGCCAGCTGGCACTGGCGAGGGTCAGGGCGGCGAACAGGCGCAGCGGGGTGTGCGGGATCATGGTGAACCTCTCGTCAGGCAGGGTTGAATGACGAAAAGACTAAATGATCTAAGAAAACTCAAATAAATAACTTTTTAGCATTAGCTTAAAAGCCAAACGCTCTGAGCGAAACGCCGGGGGGCATACGGCCGTTGGCTGGCGGAATCGACGGCAACTGCTAGCCTGTCTCAGCCGCGCTGCGAGGATTGGATGCGGGGGAGTGGGGCAAACGTTTTCACATAACCTAAAGCTATGTGGGCGCACGTCGATACAACTTTACGCAGTAAAGGTTCAGACGTTATTCCTTAATAATCTTACAGATTCACAAAACGGTCATTTTGGATTTATAGGATTGTCATTATCCTGTAGCGCAGGTGGCGGGTTAGACCAAAGTCGTGGAACAGCCATTAGGGATTGACTTAGTGGTCACGCTTTAGGGCTAATCGCCAAACCGGGTGAGTGGGGCTTCAGATCCTGCCGCTTGAGACGCACAAAAATTAGAACGTAGAGGAGCAAAGCATGTACAAGTCTAGCCTGGCCCTGGCCGTGGCACTGGGGGTTCTCGCCCAACAAGCAGGCGCTGCCGGTTTCGTTGAGGACAGCAAACTGTCCCTTAGCTCGCGCACCATGTATTTCGATAACAACGTCCGTGAAGATCATGCTGCTGCCAGCACCAACTTCAAGCGTCGCGACCAGCGTGAAGTCGGTCAGGGCTTCAAGCTCGATTATATTTCCGGCTTCACTGAAGGCACTGTAGGGTTCGGCGTTGACGCTCAGGCCATTTGGGGTATTCACCTAGATGGCGGCCGTGGTTACCACAAGACTGGTTTCTCCCCAGACTCTAGCGATGGCTCTTCGGAAAGCCAGTGGGGTCGTATTGGCGCTAATGCCAAGGCTCGCTTCTCCAAAACCGAGGCGCATTTCGGTAGCGCCCTCGCGCCAATGCTGCCAATCCTCGTGACTAACGATGGTCGTCTGCTGCCTCAGTCCTTTGAGGGTGGCACTATCACCTCGAAGGAAATCGACAACCTGACCATCAACGCTGGCCAGCTGACCCATGCCATGGGTCGTGCATCGACCAACCGCACCGGTATGTCTGTTTCTGGCGCTAGTGCCGACAGCAACAAGTTCCGTTACGGTGGCTTGGATTACAAGCTCACCCCGGATCTGACGCTCCAGTACTACTACTCGAACCTAGAAGACTTCTACAAGCAGCAATTCCTGGGCGCGACTCATGTGTTCAAAATCGCTGATGACCAGTCGTTCAAGACCGATCTGCGCTACTTCGACAGCAGCAGCGACGGTAAGAACGGCAGCGGCGGTGGCTACAATTTCGACAACAACGGCGGCTATGCCAAGCACGCTGGGGAAGTTGATAACAAGACCTGGTCCGCAATGTTCACCTACACGCTCGGCGGCCACGCGCTTATGCTCGGTCACCAACAAGTCAGTGATGATGGCGGCTTCGTGTGGTTGAACCAAGGTGGTGTTGTTGACGGCAATGGTCGTAGCGAAGGCGCAGGTGGTGCTAGCTTCTACCTGTTCACCGACAGCATGATCAACCAGTTCGCCAAGGCCGGTGAAAACACCACCTTCGGTCAGTACTCTTACGACTTTGCTCGCCTTGGTGTACCGGGCCTGAAAGCCTCGGTTTCCTACCTGCGCGGTGAAGATGGCCGTAACCAGAATGGCAACGGTACCTTCAGCGAGTGGGAACGTGACGCACGCGTTGACTACGTGCTGCAGGAAGGCACCCTCAAAGGCCTGGGCTTCAGCCTGCGTCAGGGTGTTTACCGTGGTACTGGTACCAGCTCTGCACGTGACGTCGACCAAACCCGCTTCATCGTGAACTACACTTACGCCTTCAAGTAAGTCGTAGCTGCACACAAGAAGCCTCGCCTAGTGCGAGGCTTTTTTGTACGCAAAATTCGATATGTAATTAAGTTATAAATAAATCGATATTTATTCTTTTTGTTTTGTTTCAGAAGCAGGCACATTGAACCCATACAGGCCAGACACAGCACAGGAGCCGCTCCATGAGCCTCAAACTCGGTGACATCGCCCCAGACTTCGAACAGGATTCCAGCGAAGGCAAGATCCGCTTCCATGAGTGGCTGGGCAACAGCTGGGGCGTGCTGTTCTCCCACCCGGCCGACTTCACCCCGGTGTGCACCACCGAGCTTGGGCTGACGGCCAAACTCAAGGACGACTTTGCCAAGCGTGGGGTCAAGGCCATTGCGCTGTCGGTGGACCCGGTGGACTCGCACCACAAGTGGATCGATGACATCAACGAGACGCAGAACACGGTGGTCAATTTCCCGATCATCGCCGACGCCGACCGCAAGGTGTCCGACCTCTACGACCTGATCCACCCTAATGCCAGCGACACCCTGACCGTGCGCTCGCTGTTCATCATCGACCCGAACAAGAAGGTGCGCCTGACCATCACCTACCCGGCCAGCACGGGGCGCAACTTCAATGAAATCCTGCGGGTGATCGACTCGCTGCAACTGACCGATAACTACAAAGTGGCCACGCCAGGTAACTGGCAGGACGGCGACGACGTGGTGATCGTGCCTTCGCTCAAGGATGAAGACGAAATCAAACAGCGTTTCCCGAAAGGGTATCGGGCCGTCAAACCCTATCTGCGCCTGACCCCGCAACCGAATCGTTGATGTAATCCTCGTTGTAATGCTCTTAGCCATAGCAGGGATTTTCGGGCCGTTTCGACGGCCCTTTTTTTATGCCTGTCGTAGGAGCGGCCTTGTGTCGCGAAAGGGGCGCGCAGCGGCCCCCCGGTCTATGCAGGCATCGCCGGGGCCGCTTTGCGACCCATTCGCGGCACAAGGCCGCTCCTACAGGGTCAGTAATGCTCATAGTCCTTTATCGAATAAACAAATGAAAAAATATGATTTATAGATATATGTATTGAGCTGTTACTGTCAGTTCCATCCAGCGGGGCCATCCCCTCGCGGCCCTGCAATCGAATCGAAGGAAGCGTTTTCCATGCTGGTTGTTTCTATCGGTGGTAGCCCAAGTCTTCGTTCACGTTCCGGCGTGCTGCTCGATCGTTCGCGCGACTGGCTGCAAGAGCGTGGCGTCGAGGTGGTGACCTTCCAAGTGCGCGAGTTCAGTGCCGAAGACCTGCTGCATGCACGTTTCGACAGCCCGCAAGTGCGCCACTTCAACGAACTGGTCGCCCAGGCCGATGGCCTGGTGGTCGCTACCCCGGTGTACAAGGCCTCGTTTGCCGGCGCCCTGAAAACCCTGCTCGACCTGCTGCCCGAGCGCGCCCTGGAGCACAAAGTGGTGCTGCCAGTGGCCACCGGCGGCAGCATCGCCCACATGCTGGCCGTGGATTACGCGCTCAAGCCCGTGCTGTCGGCACTCAAGGCGCAGGAGACCCTGCAAGGGATCTTCGCCGACGACAGCCAGATCGCCTACGGCGAAGGCAGCAAGCCTGCGCAATTGTCCCAGGCCTTGGAACAACGCCTGCTCGACTCGCTGGAGACCTTCCACAGCGCCCTGGCGCGCCGGCCCAAGCCGGTCGCTCCGGGCCTGCTCAACGAACGCCTGCTCAGTGCTCGCTGGAGCATCTGAGCCCGCTGTAGCGCTAACGCTTTACCGCTGTCCCACCTTACTCGCCCGTCAACGAGGCAAGCAGGTGCTACCCGAACCCAAATCGCACAGGAGAGCGCCATGCGCACTGTCTTCTTGCGTCGTGGTCTGGTCGCCCTGTTTGCGGCGGCTGTATCCCTCGGCGCCATTACCCAAGCCCAGGCCGAAAGCCTGCGTATCGGTTATCAGAAATACGGCACGCTGGTGCTGCTCAAGGCCAAGGGCTCGCTGGAGCAACGCCTGAAGGCGCAGGGCATCGACGTGCAATGGACCGAGTTCCCCGGCGGCCCGCAGCTGCTTGAGGGCCTCAACGTGGGCTCCATCGACTTCGGCGTCACCGGCGAAACGCCACCGGTGTTCGCCCAGGCCGCAGGCGCCGACCTGCTGTATGTCGCCTACGAGCCGCCAGCGCCGCACAGCGAGGCGATCCTGGTTCCCAAGGGCTCGACGATCCAGTCGGTGAAGGACCTCAAAGGCAAGAAAGTCGTGCTCAACAAGGGCTCCAACGTGCACTACCTGTTGGTGCGCGCCCTGGAAGACGCGGGCCTCAAGTACAGCGATATCCAACCTGTGTACCTGCCGCCCGCCGACGCCCGCGCCGCCTTCGAGCGCGGCAGTGTCGATGCCTGGGTGATCTGGGACCCGTACCAGGCTGCCGCCGAGCAGCAGCTGCAAGCGCGCACCCTGCGTGACGGCAAGGGGCTGGTCGACAACCACCAGTTCTACCTGGCCACCCGTAGCTACGCCACCCAGCACCCGGCGGTGATCAGCGCGCTGATCGAGGAAGTGCGCGCCGTGGGCCAGTGGTCCCAGGCCAACCCGCAGCAGGTCACCGACCAGGTCGCACCGCTGCTTGGCCTGCCTGCCGACATCACCCTCACCTCGGTCAAGCGCCAGGGCTACGGCGCTGCGCCTTTGACCCCTGAGGTGGTCGCAGCACAGCAGAAGATCGCCGACACCTTCCAGGCCCTGAAGCTGATCCCCAAGCCCTTGAGTATCAAGGACGTGATCTGGACCCCGCCGGCCAAGGTTGCCAGCGCGCCCTGAACCTTTTGCCTGCGCCGGGGCGCCGCCTCGGCCAGTGCCACCCTTGAGGAGACAACTCCAATGAGCCTGAACATCTTCTGGTTTCTACCCACCCACGGTGACGGCAAGTACCTGGGCACCAGCGAAGGCGCCCGCGCCGTCGACCATGGCTACCTGGCGCAGATCGCCCAGGCCGCCGACCGCCTTGGCTTTGGCGGTGTGCTGATCCCGACCGGGCGGTCCTGCGAGGATTCCTGGCTGGTTGCCGCGTCGCTGATCCCGGTCACCGAACGCCTGAAGTTCCTGGTTGCCCTGCGCCCGGGGATCATTTCGCCGACCGTGGCGGCGCGCCAGGCGGCCACCCTCGACCGGCTGTCCAATGGCCGTGCGCTGTTCAACCTGGTGACCGGCGGTGACCCGGACGAGCTGGCCGGCGATGGCCTGCACCTGAACCATCAGGAGCGCTACGAAGCCTCGGTCGAATTCACTCGCATCTGGCGCAAGGTGCTCGAAGGCGAAGTGGTCGACTACGACGGCAAGCACTTGCAGGTAAAGGGCGCCAAGCTGCTCTACCCGCCCATCCAGCAACCGCGCCCGCCGCTGTACTTTGGCGGCTCTTCCGACGCCGCCCAGGACCTGGCCGCCGAGCAGGTCGAGCTGTACCTGACCTGGGGTGAGCCGCCGGCTGCGGTCGCCGAAAAAATCGCCCAGGTGCGCGCAAAAGCTGCCGCCCAGGGCCGTGAAGTCCGCTTTGGTATCCGCCTGCATGTGATCGTGCGCGAAACCAACGAAGAAGCCTGGGCTGCGGCTGACAAGCTGATTTCGCACCTGGACGACGACACCATCGCCCGCGCCCAGGCCTCGCTTGCGCGCTTCGACTCGGTGGGCCAGCAGCGCATGGCGGCGCTGCACAACGGCAACCGCGACAAGCTCGAAGTCAGCCCCAATCTGTGGGCCGGCGTGGGCCTGGTACGTGGCGGTGCCGGTACGGCACTGGTCGGCGATGGGCCGACGGTGGCGGCGCGGGTCAAGGAATACGCGGCGCTGGGCATCGATACCTTCATCTTCTCGGGCTACCCGCACCTTGAAGAGTCGTACCGGGTTGCCGAGCTGCTGTTCCCGCACATCGACGTCAATCGCCCCGAGCAACCCAAGAGCGGTGGCTATGTGAGCCCGTTTGGCGAAATGGTCGCCAACGACATCCTGCCCAAGTCCGTTGCGCAAAGTTGAGGGTGGGGTCATGAGTCGAGCAACTTCCACAACCTGGTCCAAACGCTTTGCGCCCTGGGCCCTGCCATTGCTGCTGCTGGCGGTCTGGCAACTGGCGGTCAGCGCAGGCTGGTTGTCCACGCGCATTCTGCCGGCGCCGAGCGCGGTGGTCAGCGCCGGTGTCGAGCTGGTGCGCAGTGGCGATATCTGGACGCACCTGGCCATCAGCGGCTGGCGTGCCGGGCTGGGCTTTGCCATCGGCGGCAGCATCGGCCTGCTGCTGGGCTTCATCACCGGCCTTTCGAACTGGGGCGAACGCCTGCTCGACAGCTCCGTGCAGATGATCCGCAACGTGCCGCACCTGGCGCTGATCCCGCTGGTGATCCTGTGGTTCGGCATCGATGAGTCGGCGAAGATTTTCCTGGTAGCGCTGGGCACCTTGTTCCCGATCTACCTCAACACCTACCACGGCATCCGCAATGTCGACCCGGCCTTGGTGGAGATGGCGCGCAGCTACGGGCTGTCGGGCTTCGGCCTGTTCCGCCAGGTAATCCTGCCGGGTGCGCTGCCGTCGATCCTGGTGGGTGTGCGCTTCGCGCTGGGCTTCATGTGGCTGACGCTGATCGTCGCCGAGACCATTTCGGCCAGTTCCGGCATTGGCTACCTGGCGATGAACGCCCGTGAATTCCTGCAGACCGACGTCGTGGTGCTGGCCATCGTGCTGTACGCCGTGCTCGGCAAACTGGCCGACCTGGCCGCCCGTGGCCTGGAACGTGTGTGGCTGCGCTGGCACCCGGCGTACCAGGTCGCCAAGAAGGAGGGCGCGTGATGACTGTGCTCAAAGAACAGCCGCCGCGCCTGCTGCGTGGCATCCCGCTGGCTGCCAAGGGCGTGCGCAAGACGTTCGGCCAGCGTGAAGTACTGCGCGGTATCGACCTGCATATCCCGGCCGGCCAGTTCGTCGCCATCGTCGGGCGCAGCGGCTGCGGCAAGAGCACCTTGCTGCGCCTGTTGGCCGGGCTCGACCTGCCCAGCGCGGGTGAGTTGCTGGCAGGTGCTGCGCCCTTGGCCGAGGCCCGCGAGGAAACCCGGCTGATGTTCCAGGACGCACGCCTGCTGCCGTGGAAAAAAGTGATCGACAACGTCGGCCTTGGCTTGACTGGCAACTGGCGCCAACGCGCGCTGGATGCGCTGGAGGCGGTGGGCCTGGCGGACCGCGCCAATGAATGGCCGGCTGCGTTGTCGGGCGGGCAGAAGCAGCGCGTGGCCCTGGCCCGTGCGCTGATCCACCAGCCGCGCCTGCTTTTACTGGACGAGCCGCTGGGGGCGCTGGATGCCCTGACCCGGATCGAGATGCAGCAACTGATCGAGCGCCTGTGGCGCCAGCACGGTTTCACTGTGCTGCTGGTTACCCACGACGTCAGCGAGGCTGTGGCGGTGGCTGACCGGGTGATCCTGATCGAGGACGGCGCCGTAGGCCTGGACCTCAACGTCGACCTGGCAAGGCCCAGGGCGCGTGGGTCGCACCGCCTGGCGTCGCTTGAAAGCGAAGTACTCAACCGTGTTCTGTCGGCGCCGGGCATTGCCCCGGAGCCGGAACCTGTAGCCCCTTTGCCCACGCAACTGCGTTGGGCGCACTGAACCCCAGAAGCCAATCAGAAGGAATGACCCCATGACTATTAAAGCCATCAACGTGCGCAACCAGTTCAAAGGCACCGTGAAGGAAATCCTCGAAGGCCCGGTACTGTCGGAAATCGACGTGCAGACCGCCTCCGGCATCGTCACCTCGGTGATCACCACCCGTTCGGTGAAAGAGCTGGAGCTGCAAGTGGGCAGCGAAGTGATCGCCTTCGTCAAATCGACCGAGGTTTCCATCGCCAAGCTGTGATGGGCTGCTGACGAGATCGCACAGTGATGTGCAGGCCTGTTCCGGCCTCATCGCAGGCTGTCGCCAGCTCCCACAGAAACCGAGTCAGGCCACGATAGTGGCGTTGCGCGCGGTTTTGTGTAGGAGCGGCCTTGTGTCGCGATGGGCTGCATAGCAGCCCCAGCAGTTCGGTAGGGTGCTCAGATCCTGGGGCTGCTACGCAGCCCATCGCGACACAAGGCCGCTCCTACACTGACCGCGTAATCCATATAGGGGTTGTGCGCGGTCTTTGTGGGAGCTGGCGACAGCCTGCGATGAGGCCAGGACAGGATCGTACAAACCGCCCAAGGGCTACGCGATTTCCTGCAAAGCGCTCAGGCTATACGCCTGGCCAGAAACGCCGGCAGGTACAGCCCCATATACGCCTCGAACACGCGCATGCCTTCCTCGGCCATGCGCGGCGTTATCTGCTCATGCAGCTGCATCGAGCGGGCATACACCCGGTCACTCAGCTCCATCGCCAAGGCGAACACATCGACATCGTTGGGCATGACCGGTAAATGGAAATGCCGGTCGAACAGGCGGTGCATCAGCTCGCCGAGTTCCAGGTCATGCTGGCGGTCGGCCTGCACCACATCGCTTAGCCCATGCTGGGCCAGGATCAGTTGCCGTGCGGCGGCATCGCCGTTGTAGATATCCAGCATGCGCTGCTCGATCAGCCTGCCGAGGCCTTGCCAGGTGTTGAACGCGCTGCTGTCGATGGGCGCATTCAAGGCCTCGCGGAACGCCCGGTGCACGTCTGCCGTCAGCGCCTCCAGCAACGCGGGCACGCTGGCAAAGAAGTGATACACCGACGACGGTGGAATCTGCGCCCGCTCGGCCACGCTGTACATCGACAACCCCGCCACCCCTTCGCCTGCCAGCAACTCGCGCGCCGCCGCAAGGATTGCCGCGATGCGGGCCTGGCTGCTGGCGCGTGGCTTGCGCGAAGGTACGGGGCGGGTCATCAGTTGCTGATGGCCAGGATGCTTGCCTGGTAGGCGCCGACGAACAGGTCGAAGTCGCCGACCTCTTCCTGTTCCAGGCGCGACTGCTCGACCAGCGACTCGCGGGCAATGCGCTCGAAGCGCTGTTGCTGGTCGGGGCTCAACGGCTGCTCACGCAAGCGCTCGGCGTGCACCTGGCTTTGGCGCAGCGAGAACTCGAGGAAGCTTTCACCGTGCTCGGTCATGCGCGCCAGCACCTGCGCCGACGGGGTCAGCGCCGCGTCATCGACCTTGGCTTGCTGCTCTGCCAGGGCCTCGGCATGGGCGTCGCCGCCATGCACACGGTCGAGCAGGTCGGCCAACGGGCCAATACGCCCGATCAGCTCGGTGGCCCAGGCCTTGAGGGTGACTGCCTGGCCGTCGCGTTGCAGCTCAAGCCCTGGGCGGCGGCCTTCCTTGACCACGGTCAGGAAGTTATCGGTGCACTGGCCGCACTCGCCATTCTCGAACTGCGGGCTGGCTTCGAGGGCACAGAACAGCAGGAAGGCATCCAGGAAGCGCGCCTCGGTGAGGTCGATACCCACCGGCAGGAACGGGTTGATATCCAGGCAGCGCACTTCGACATACTGCACGCCGCGCGAGGTCAGGGCCTGGATCGGCCGTTCGCCGGTATAGGTGACGCGCTTGGGGCGGATGTTCGAGTAGTACTCGTTCTCGATCTGCAGGATGTTGGTATTGAGCTGCACCCAGTCGCCATCGACATGGGTGCCGACTTCGACATACGGCGGGTAGGGCGTGCCGACGGCCTTGCGCAGGCTGTCGGTGTAGCTGGCCAGGTCGTTGTAGCAAGGGGTAAGGCCGGCCTGGGCATTGCTCTGGTAACCCAGGTCGCTCATGCGCAGGCTGGTGGCGTACGGCAGGTACAAGGTGTCGGCGTCGAGCTCGTCGAGCTGGTGCGGGTGGCCGCGCAGGAAGCCTTTGTCCAGCGTCGGCGAGGCGCCGAACAGGTACATCAGCAGCCAGCTGTAGCGGCGGAAATTGCGGATCAGCGCGATGTAGGCCGAGGACTGATAGTCACGGTTGTCCAGCGGGCTGCCTTCGGCTTCACGCAGCAGCGGCCACAAGGCCTCGGGCAGCGAGAAGTTGTAATGGATGCCGGCAATGCACTGCATGGTGCGGCCGTAGCGCAGCGCCAGGCCCTTGCGGTAAACGTGCTTGAGCTTGCCGATGTTCGAGGTGCCGTATTCGGCGATCGGGATGTCTTCTTCGGCCGGCAGCGCACACGGCATCGAAGGGCTCCACAGGTATTCGTCACCGAGCTTGGTGTAGACGAAGCGGTGGATCTGTTCGAGGTTGTCGAGCACCTCGGCAGGGTCGGCCAGGGCTGGTGTGATGAACTCCAGCAGCGACTCGGAATAATCAGTGGTGATCTGCTCGTTGGTCAGCGCCGAACCCAGGGCTTCGGGGTGCGGGGTCTGGGCCAGGCGGCCTTCGCTGGTTACCCGCAGGCATTCGCGCTCGATGCCGTGCAGGCACTGCGCGAGTAGGGGAAGATTCGCGCCGAGCAGGCTCAGGCGGCGGTTGAGGAGTTCGCTCAAGATGGATTCCTTCACGCGTCAGTCGCCCCAATATGGGGGTGGAAGTGACCGTCTACAAGGGTAGTTTGGTAAGGAACTGGCGTTGTCGCCTGGTTTACGCGGTTCCGGCCTGTCGCTCAAGAGCAACGCAGACCCCTGTGGGAGCTGGCGCAAGCCTGCGATGAGGCCAGAACAGGTTTGCACCCAGATCACAGAATCAGAGGCGGTTCGGCCCTGTTGTTCGGTTGCTGCTGAAAATACCGCAGATCGGCCATTATCAGCTAGAGAACTGTGCAAGGTTGCTGCATCGGGCCTTTGCGGCTGTCGCCGGCAAGCATGCCGGCGTCGACGCTGGGCGGTCTTGCCTCAAAGCACCGCAAAGGTGCCCTGTGCCTTGGCCACGAGCTTTTCGTCCTGCAGCACCTGGGCCTCGACCACCAGCGTGCGCCGCCCGGCATGCAGCACCCGCGCGGTGCAGACCACTTCGCCGTCACTGACGGCGCGCATGTAGTTGATCTTGCACTCAATGGTCACGCTCTGCTGGTCGAAGCCATGGCTGGCCGAGCAGGCCAGGCCCATGGCGATGTCCACCAGGCTGAAGATCGCACCGCCGTGCAGCTTCTGGCCACGGTTGCGCAATTGCGGCTGCAACGCCAGCGCCACCTCGGCAACGCCGGCATCGAGGCGTTGCAGGTGGCAGCCGAGCAACTGGCTGAAGGCGCTTTCGACGTATTCCTTGGGTACGTCCATCACTTCTTCTTGATCTGCTTGGCGTTGGCGAACAGCGCCGCCATGGCGTTGTTGGCTGGCGCTGCGGTAGCGGTTTCGCGTTGGCGTGGCGCCTGTTGCGGGCGCTTGCCGCCATTGCCGCCACGGTTACCGCCGCGGTTGCCCTCGACCTTTTCGCCTGGGGTGTCGCTCATGCGCATGGTCAGGCCGACGCGTTTGCGCGGGATGTCCACTTCCATGACCTTGACCTTGACCACGTCGCCGGCCTTGACCGCCTCACGCGGGTCCTTGACGAACTTTTCCGACAGCGCCGAGATGTGCACCAGGCCGTCCTGGTGCACGCCGATGTCGACGAAGGCACCGAAGTTGGTGACGTTGGTCACCACGCCTTCAAGGATCATGCCCGGTTCCAGGTCCTTGAGGTCTTCGACGCCGTCCTGGAAGGTGGCGGTCTTGAACTCTGGGCGCGGGTCGCGGCCCGGTTTATCGAGTTCCTGGAGGATGTCGGTGACGGTCGGCAGGCCGAAGCTTTCGTCGGTGAACTGCTTCGGGTCCAGGCGCTTGAGGAAGGCGCTGTCGCCGATCAGCGAGCGGATGTCGCGGCCGGTATCGGCGGCGATGCGCTTGACCAGCGGGTAGGCCTCCGGGTGCACCGCCGAGGCGTCCAGTGGGTTGTCGCCGTTCATCACACGCAGGAAGCCTGCAGCTTGTTCGTAGGTTTTTTCACCCAGGCGGCTGACCTTTTTCAGCGCCGCACGGGTGGCGAACGGGCCGTTGGCGTCGCGGTGGGCCACGATATTCTGCGCCAGGGTGGCGTTAAGCCCCGAGATACGCGTCAGCAGCGCCACGGAGGCCGTGTTGACGTCAACGCCCACGGCGTTCACGCAGTCCTCGACCACCGCGTCCAGGCCGCGTGCCAGTTTGAGCTGCGACACATCGTGCTGGTACTGGCCGACACCGATGGATTTCGGGTCGATTTTCACCAGCTCCGCCAGTGGGTCCTGCAGGCGTCTGGCAATCGACACCGCGCCACGGATGGACACGTCAAGGTCGGGGAATTCACGGGCGGCAAGTTCGGACGCCGAATACACCGAGGCCCCGGCTTCAGAAACCATGATCTTGGTGATCTGCAGGGCTGGGTATTTTTTAACCAGGTCGGCGATCAGCTTGTCGCTTTCGCGGCTGGCGGTGCCGTTGCCGATGGCGATCAGCTCGACCGAGTGCTTGGCGCACAGGGCGGCGAGGACCGAAAGGGTGCGGTCCCAGTCATTGCGCGGGGCATGTGGGTAAACCGTGGTGTAGTCCAGCAGCTTGCCGGTGGCATCCACCACCGCAACCTTGCAGCCGGTACGCAGGCCAGGGTCGAAGCCCAGGGTTGCGCGCGGGCCGGCCGGGGCGGCCAGCAGCAGGTCGTGCAGGTTGTGGGCGAAAACGTTGATCGCCTCGCTTTCGGCGTTGTCGCGCAGCTCGCCGAACAGGTCGGTCTCAAGGTGGGTGTACAGCTTGACCTTCCAGGTCCAGCGCACCACTTCACTCAGCCATTTGTCGGCGGGGCGGTTGCGGTTTTCCACGCCAAAGTGGCTGCCGATCATCACTTCGCACGGGTGCAGGGTGCCTGGCAGTTCTTCGCCGACTTTCAGCGAAGCGCTCAGCACGCCTTCGTTGCGGCCACGGAAGATGGCCAGCGCACGGTGCGACGGTGCGTTGCGCAGCAGCTCGTCGTGGGCGAAGTAATCGCGAAACTTGGCGCCTTCCTCTTCCTTGCCCGCCACCACGCGGGCGCTGAGCACGGCTTCCTGCTTGAGGAAGTTGCGCAGTTTTTCCAGCAGGGCGGCGTCTTCGGCGAAGCGCTCCATGAGGATGTACTTGGCGCCTTCCAGCGCTGCCTTGATGTCGGCCACGCCTTTTTCGGCATCGACAAAACGGGCGGCTTCGCTTTCAGGGGTGAGCTGCGGGTCGTTGAACAGGCCGTCGGCCAGCTCGCCAAGGCCGGCTTCCAGGGCGATCTGGCCCTTGGTGCGGCGCTTTTGCTTGTACGGCAGGTACAGGTCTTCGAGGCGGGTCTTGGTGTCAGCCAGCTTGATCTCGCGGGCAAGCTCCGGGGTCAGCTTGCCTTGCTCCTCGATGCTGGAAAGGATGCTGGCGCGGCGCTCGTCGAGTTCGCGCAGGTAGCGCAGGCGCTCTTCCAGGTGGCGCAGTTGCGTGTCGTCCAGGCTGCCGGTCACTTCCTTGCGGTAACGGGCGATGAAAGGCACGGTAGAGCCTTCGTCCAACAGGCCCACGGCCGCCTCGACCTGTTGTGGGCGTACACCCAGTTCCTCGGCGATACGGCTGTTGATGCTGTCCATGTAAACCACCTGACAATTGTGAAAACGGGGCCGCTGGCAGGGCGTTTGGCCCGGCGGCGCTGGATGAAAGCGGCGCATTATACCCATCGTGCCGGGGTTGCGGTGATGGCGCGGCGCCAGCCCTGATGGTGCGGAAGTGGCACCGCGGGAAAAATCTGCTAACAATGCACACGGCACGCGTGGCAGTGGCTACGCCATAATGCGCGGCGATCCTAGAGGAGTTTTTCATGACCAGCACCGCAAACAACGCTGAAGGCGACAAGATTCTCATCGTCGACGATGACCCGGGCCTGAGCAGCCTGCTGGACCGTTTCTTCACCAGCAAAGGCTTTCGCGTGCGCACCGTGCCCAACGTCGAACAGATGGACCGCCTGCTGGCCCGTGAAGTGTTCAACCTGGTGGTGCTCGACCTGATGCTGCCTGGCGAGGACGGCTTGTCTGCCTGCCGCCGCCTGCGCGCGTCCAACAACCAGATCCCGATCATCATGCTCACCGCCAAGGGCGATGAACTCAGCCGCATCAAGGGCCTGGAGCTTGGCGCCGACGACTACCTGGCCAAGCCGTTCAACCCTGACGAGCTGGTGGCCCGGGTCAAAGCCGTGCTGCGCCGGCAGGCCCCAAGCGTGCCGGGTGCGCCTGGTAGCGAAGAAGAAACCGTCACCTTCGGCGACTACGAGCTGTCGCTGGCAACCCGCGAGCTCAAGCGCGGCGACGAAATCCACATGCTGACCACCGGCGAATTCGCCGTGCTCAAGGCGCTGGTGATGCACGCCCGTGAGCCGCTGACCCGTGACAAGCTCATGAACCTGGCCCGTGGCCGCGAGTGGGACGCGCTGGAGCGCTCCATCGATGTGCAGATCTCGCGCCTGCGCCGCATGATCGAGCCCGACCCGTCCAAGCCGCGCTACATCCAGACCGTATGGGGTGTGGGTTATGTGTTCGTGCCGGACGGAAACGCCAGCAAATGAGCCTGCGGCTCATCCTGCCAGTGCAGGGCGGCTCGAACGGGCCGCCCTGTTTTCGTATGGGGCATGCGCCCCTCGCGTTGCCCTTGCCGACTCGTAGCGATCGATGAAAACCCCACTCTGGTTCCCGCAAAGCTTCTTCGCCCGCACCCTTTGGCTGGTGCTGATCGTCGTGCTGTTTTCCAAGGCGCTGACGCTGGTCTACCTGCTGATGAACGAGGACGTGCTGGTAGACCGCCAGTACAGCCACGGCGTGGCCCTGACCCTGCGTGCCTACTGGGCGGCAGACGAGGAAAACCGCGAGCAGATCGCCGAAGCCGCCGGGCTGATCCGGGTTACCGGGTCTGGTGTGCCGGAAGGCGAGCAGCACTGGCCGTACAGCGAGATCTACCAGCGCCAGATGCAGGCAGAGCTTGGCGAGGACACCGAAGTGCGCCTGCGCATCCATGCGCCGCCTGCGCTGTGGGTGAACGCGCCGAGCCTGGGCCCGGGCTGGCTAAAGGTGCCGCTGTACCCACACCCGCTGCGTGGGCAGAAAATCTGGAACGTGCTGGGCTGGTTCCTGGCCATCGGGCTGCTGTCTACCGCCTCGGCATGGATCTTCGTGCGCCAGCTCAACCAGCCGCTCAAGCGCCTGGTGTTTGCCGCCCGCCAGCTTGGCCAGGGCCGTAGCGTGCGCCTGCCGATCAGCGACACCCCCAGCGAAATGACCGAGGTGTACCGCGCCTTCAATCAAATGGCCGAGGACGTCGAGCAGGCCGGGCGTGAGCGCGAACTGATGCTGGCCGGGGTGTCCCACGACCTGCGTACCCCGTTGACCCGCCTGCGCCTGTCGCTGTCGCTGATGGGTAACGACGACGACCTCAGCGATGACATGGTGCGTGATATCGAAGACATGGACGCCATTCTGGACCAGTTCCTGGCGTTTATCCGCGATGGGCGTGACGAGCCGGTCGAGGAAGTCGACTTCAACGAGCTGATCCGCGAAGTGGTGGCGCCGTATAACCAGCAAGAGGAGCGGGTGCGCCTGTGCCTGGAGCCCATCCCGCCGTTCCCGCTGCGCCGTGTATCGCTCAAACGCATGCTGGGCAACCTGATCGGCAACGCGCTGCACCATGCCGGGCAGGGGGTTGAAGTGGCCGCTTATGTGTCGGGCGAGCAGAGCGCGCCTTATGTGGTGCTGAGCGTGCTGGACCGGGGCACGGGCATTGACGAATCGGAGCTCGAAACCATCTTCAACCCGTTCATCCGCGGCGACCGTGCGCGCGGTGGCAAGGGCACTGGGTTGGGCCTGGCAATCGTCAAACGCATTGCCGCGCAGCATGGCGGCAATGTCGAGCTGCGCAACCGCTCCGGCGGTGGCATCGAGGCGCGGGTGCGCTTGCCATTGGGCCTGATGTTGCCGCGCGACGCAGTCTAGGGCTTACGCGGTGTAGGAGCGGCCTTGTGTCGCGAAGGGGGCGCGCAGCGGCCCTGAAATCTAGGATTCATTCAAGATCGTCGGGGCCGCTGCGCGCC
>NZ_JABWRG010000210.1:0-236 GCF_014268825.1 Pseudomonas sp. SWRI51
GGGCCGCGGTGCCCAGGGTCACCCACACGGTGCTGTGGCCCTCGGCCTGCAGGGCGTAGATCAGGGTATCGGCGATGGCGGCTTCGTCTTCGACGATGAGAATGTGGGGCATGGCATCCGGCCTTGCTGAGGGCGAAGCTGGACATATAGGCAAGTTTCAATGAAGACGCAATCCTCTGTAGGAGCGGCCTTGTGTCGCGAAGGGGCGCGCAGCGGCCCCAATATCTGTGCTGCTG
>NZ_JABWRG010000211.1:0-231 GCF_014268825.1 Pseudomonas sp. SWRI51
GGGAATAGCTCAGTTGGTAGAGCACGACCTTGCCAAGGTCGGGGTCGCGAGTTCGAGTCTCGTTTCCCGCTCCAGTTACACGGTTATCGCCTTTGGCGGTACAGGTGGTGAAGGCCTTACGGCGCTTCACGCCCAATGCAGCAACGCTTCATCTTGCGGGAATAGCTCAGTTGGTAGAGCACGACCTTGCCAAGGTCGGGGTCGCGAGTTCGAGTCTCGTTTCCCGCTCCA
>NZ_JABWRG010000212.1:0-230 GCF_014268825.1 Pseudomonas sp. SWRI51
GCCAGTTTCACAACCAGGTCGCTACCGGTAACTTCGTGGTTCACGGAGGCGGTGTAGGTGATAGTGCCGCCTTCGGCAACCGAGTTGCTGCTGGCAGTCAGGGTGACCGTCGAAGTGTCGATGGTGTCAGTGACATCAGTAACGGCTGGTGTTTTATCCACAACCAGCTTCTCGAAGTCGCCGCCGTCAGCCTTATCCACAGTGACGCTGAGTTTCTCAGCATCGATGTA
>NZ_JABWRG010000213.1:0-229 GCF_014268825.1 Pseudomonas sp. SWRI51
GGTGATTAGCTCAGCCGGGAGAGCATCTGCCTTACAAGCAGAGGGTCGGCGGTTCGATCCCGTCATCACCCACCACTTCCTGAGACGTTCCTGGCTCAACCACTTCGCAAGAAGCCGGTTGGCAGAGAGGAACAGGACGCAAGTCCAGCTATGCGCGGCGGTAGTTCAGTCGGTTAGAATACCGGCCTGTCACGCCGGGGGTCGCGGGTTCGAGTCCCGTCCGCCGCGC
>NZ_JABWRG010000214.1:0-227 GCF_014268825.1 Pseudomonas sp. SWRI51
GGACGGGACTCGAACCCGCGACCCCCGGCGTGACAGGCCGGTATTCTAACCGACTGAACTACCGCTGCGTATCGTTCAGGCTTGCGCCTGATTGAAACTGGGATCTGGCCTTTCGGCCTCAGACCGGTGCAAGCACCCATCTGGAGAAAAATGGCGCGGCGGACGGGACTCGAACCCGCGACCCCCGGCGTGACAGGCCGGTATTCTAACCGACTGAACTACCGCCG
>NZ_JABWRG010000215.1:0-206 GCF_014268825.1 Pseudomonas sp. SWRI51
CGTCCCCTTCGTCTAGTGGCCTAGGACACCGCCCTTTCACGGCGGTAACAGGGGTTCGAGTCCCCTAGGGGACGCCAGTTTTACACAAGCGATGTTTAAGTATGTCGCTGGGCCGCGAGGCTAAAAATCCGGGGCTATAGCTCAGCTGGGAGAGCGCCTGCATGGCATGCAGGAGGTCAGCGGTTCGATCCCGCTTAGCTCCACCA
>NZ_JABWRG010000216.1:0-203 GCF_014268825.1 Pseudomonas sp. SWRI51
CCGAATCCAGCGGAAACCCAAGTCACTGACACCATCGACACTTCGACTGTCACGCTGACTGCCAGCAGCAACTCGGTAGCCGAAGGCGGCACCATTACCTACACCGCTTCGGTAAACCACGAAGTAACCGGCAGCGACCTGGTAGTGAAACTGGCCAACGGCCAGACCATCACCATCCCAGTTGGCCAGTCGTCGAGCTCGGT